>CAJPPF010000001.1 GCA_905372445.1 uncultured Prevotella sp.
ATTATTGGTTTGCCGCCAACGGCAAACACAACAGGCATACGTTCTGACTACGTGTTGATATTCTTCCCACAGAAATAAAATAAAACAAATAATATAAGGAAACTATAGAAAATTTTAATAACTTTGCCAAAACATCAATAGAAAACTATGGGGAAATGGTAGAATCACTGAATCTGAACAATCAAATTGTCATCTATCAGAGTGAAGATGGCAGAATCCAACTTGATGTAAAGCTGGAAGGAGAAACCGTGTGGCTTAATCGTCAACAGATGGCAGAACTCTTCGGCAGAGACGTGAAAACTATTGGCAAACACATTAACAATGCATTGAAAGAAGAATTGAACGATGGAATTTCAACTGTCGCAAATTTTGCGACAGTTCAAAAAGAAGGATCAAGACTCGTAAGCCGCGATATAGAATACTATAATCTCGATATAATTATATCCGTTGGCTACCGCGTAAAGAGCAGGCGAGGTGTAGAGTTTAGACGATGGGCAAACAGCATTTTGAAACAGTATCTTATCAAAGGCTATGCCGTGAACGAGCGTATCCGCCAGCTACAGATAGCCGAACTGCGTCAGTTGGTTCAGGTGGTGGGCAGGACCATAGTACAGCAAACTGTTCCCACAACCGACGAGAACCATGCTCTATTTGATGTGGTTTTGGATTACACATACGCTCTTGACACTCTTGACGACTACGACTACCAACGATTGAACATCAATAAGACCACCAAAGAGGAACTCTTCCATGCCACTTACAAGAACGCCATGTACGAGATAGATATGCTCCGTGAAAAGTTTGGTGGCTCTACACTCTTTGGCAACGAGAAGGACGACTCCTTCAAGAGCAGCATCGGACAAATATATCAGACCTTCGATGGTGTGGAACTCTATCCCAGCGTGGAGGAGAAAGCCGCCATGCTTCTTTATCTTGTCACCAAAAACCATTCGTTCAGTGATGGAAACAAACGTATCGCTGCCACACTCTTCCTTTGGTTTATGAACAATAATGGCATCCTCTATCGTAAGGACGGCTCAAAGCGTATCGCCGACAATACCCTCGTGGCGCTTACCTTGATGATTGCCGAAAGCCGGACAGAGGAAAAAGATATAATGGTGAAAGTTGTTGTGAACTTAATCAATAAAAGTAACTAACCTTCATTCCGCAACACTTTCATTTAAACATTTTAATAAACACCTGAGCAACAAAAAGTTGTTTAGGATCTTGTTATGTCGGAAAATTCACTTAACTTAGTGTTACAAAATAAAACAACTTTAACAACTGACATGGCAAATATACAAATAAAAGAACAAGGTAAACAAGATGTTGCCGCCAACGGCAAACACAACAGGCATACGTTCTGACTACGTGTTTACGTAAAAGAAATAAAAAAGCTATATTTCCTTGGTAGAGTGAAAATATATTCTTATTTTTGCATCTGATACATCAACTACCGAAGATGAGAAAACAGCTGAACAACGCGTTCAAGATTGCATTATCCGTTTTCCTTGGCGGAGCAATACTCTATTGGATGTACCGCGATTTCGATTTCGGTGCGGTGCAGGATGTGATATTATATAAAATGAACTGGTGGTGGATGTTGCTGTCGTTTCCTTTCGGCATTATGGCGCAGACATTCCGTGGCTGGCGCTGGAAACAAAGCCTCGAACCTCTTGGAGAGAAGCCTCGCACAACAACAAGTATCAATGCCATTTTCCTCTCTTATGCCGTCAGTCTTGTCATTCCTCGCATTGGAGAATTTGCGCGCTGCGGAGTGCTGACGCAAAAAGACGGCGTATCATTTCCGAAAGCATTAGGCACGGTAGTGACGGAACGCGCTATCGACTCGCTACTGGTAATGCTGATAACTGCCACGGTGATGATTATACAGATGCCACTCTTCGATAGATTCTTCCTTCACACAGGAACAGATTTCGGTGCAACATTCCGCAGATTCTCATGGCAAGGGTATTTCGTGACAGCCATCTGCGCCGTTGCCGTCGTGATATTACTTTACCTCCTGTTGCGCCGGCTGTCGATATACGACAAGGTAAAGACCACGCTGAAGGGAATAGCCGAAGGAGTGATGTCACTGAAAAACGTGAAGAACGTACCGTTGTTTCTTTTCTTCACCGTCGGTATATGGGTGAATTACTTCCTGCACTATTACCTCACCTTCTTCTGCTTTGAGGCAACTGCCAACCTTGGATTAATGTGCGCGCTGGTGACATTCATCGTCGGCAGTATCGCCGTGATAGTACCAACACCCAACGGTGCCGGACCCTGGCACTTCGCAGTAAAGACAATGCTTATTCTATATGGCGTGGCTGACGATGCCGCACTGTATTTCGTACTGATTGTACACACCGTGCAGACGCTGCTCGTCGTCGCACTCGGCATATACGCATGGATGAGACTATCACTGTTAAAAAAGAACTATAACAACATCAACTTATAATTTTAAAGCTATGAGTGAAATTAAAAATTTAAAACCTGAGTGCATCTGGAGGAACTTCTACGCACTCACACAAGTACCTCGTCCTTCAGGACATCTTGAGAAAATTCAGAAATTCCTGCTCGATTGGGCAAAGAACACCGGTATAGAGGCTTTTCTCGATAATGCCGGCAATGTGATAATGCGCAAGCCTGCAACTCCGGGAATGGAGAATCGTAAAGGCGTGATAATGCAGGCTCACATGGATATGGTGCCTCAGAAAGCTCTCACATCAAACCATAATTTCGAGACAGACCCTATAGAGACACATATAGAAGGCGACTGGGTGTATGCCAACAACACCACTCTTGGCTCTGACGACGGTATGGGCGTAGCAGCGATAATGGCTGTCATGGAGTCAACAGACATAAAGCACGGACCATTGGAGGCACTCATCACCGCCGACGAAGAGACGTCAATGATAGGCGCAAACGCCCTTGAGCCCGGTATGCTCAATGGCGATATACTCCTGAATATAGACACCGAGAAAGAAGGTGAGATGATAATCGGTTCAGCAGGAGGTATAGACGTAACCGCATCAATGGAATACAAAGAGACAGAAACCGACCCCGAGGATGTTGCTATCAAGCTGACTGTAAAGGGACTAAAGGGCGGACATTCCGGTATAGAGATTGGTCTTGGTCATGCAAATGCCAACAAGCTGTTGGTCCGCGTGGTACAGGATATGATTTGTTCTGACGAGGCCCGCCTCTGCTCTTGGCACTGCGGAAATATGCGCAACGCCATCCCATTCGAGGGAAGCGTAGTGCTGACACTACCTGCAGAGAACGTAGAGTCAGTAAAGGCTGCAGCAAAAGACTGGGAGGAGACCTTCAATCATGAGTTTGCAGGCATCGAGAACCATATCAGCGTTATCGTTGAAGACGTGGAAGCACCCAAGAAGCAGGTTCCGGAAGAGATTCAGGACAACCTCGTTGATGCCATCTACAGCTGCCACAACGGTGTGATGCGTTACATCCCGACTATCCCATCGATTGTAGAGACATCAAGCAACCTCGCTATTATTGACATCGAAGACGGTAAGGCAAAGGTAAAGATTCTCGCACGCTCATCTTCTGAAAGTCAGAAAGAATTTATCGCAACAACGCTCGAGAGCGCATTCTCCATGGCAGGCATGAACGTTGAAATGGGTGGCAGCTACATGGGCTGGGATCCAAATCCAAACTCTGAGATGATAAAAATCATGGAGAACGTCTACCTGCGCGAGTTCGGCAACAAGCCAGTAGTAAGCGTTGTCCACGCAGGACTGGAGTGTTCTATCATTCTCAGCAAATATCCTGGACTTGACGTTGTCAGCTTCGGTCCAACACTCGAGAGCCCACACACAGCAAAGGAGCGCTGCCAGATAAGCACAATGCCAAAATTCTGGACTCTGCTGGTAAAGACACTCGAGGAAATTCCTGCAAAATAATCGCAGTCATTTCTTAATGTCAGGCTGACAATGACAATCCTGGCAATGAAAAAATACACCTATTATATATATGGGACAGTCAGCAGTGGCTGTCTCATATTCGTTCTTTTTATCAGAAAAAACGGAAAAAGGAGAAAAAGACAATACATTTGTCTTGCATATAGATTTTTTTTCGTAATTTTGCAGACGCATATTATTTCTAATATGGGCTATTATTGACCGCTACGGTTATGTTGCTGTTTGCAGGCATATAGACTGATGTTTCATCAAAGGCGCAGCAAGCTATATTGACAGTAAACATCAGAAAAGACATCAGCAAACGTGCAACAACCGAAAGGAAGAAAAGATAAAAACAAAAAGAGACGCCCTTACATCCGAACAATCGGCATAGGCATAATATAAATTACAAATGGACGATTACCACGCGAATAGTTTTAATTCATAGGCGTGAGGCTGCTATGCCTCTCGTCTGATTATTTACAGAGGTTTAGCAGACAATGAAGACATTTTGGAGCACTACCGGTTGCCTGAAGCAGATCCCTGAGTGGCAACCAAACTGCTGGATACAGGTCACCTGTCCGACAGACGAAGATATCGAAGAACTCGAGAGAACATACGAAATACCAGATTATTTCATATCGGATATCTCCGATACCGATGAGCGTGCCCGTTACGAATACGACGACGGATGGATGCTGATAATCCTGCGAATACCTTATGTCAAGGAAGTTCGTTCGCGCACACCGTATACCACCGTGCCACTCGGTATCATTCATAAGCGCGACGTCACCATAACAGTATGTTTCTACGAGACAAACATGATGATTGACTTTGTCAGTTTTCAGCAGAAACGTGCCACAGGCTTCACCGACTACGTTGATATGATATTCCGACTGTTCCTGTCATCTTCCGTATGGTATCTGAAGCGACTGAAGCAAATCAGCGCACTCGTGGAGAAAGCAAAACTCAACCTCGACCATAACGTGAACAACGAAAGTCTTATCGGTCTTTCACGCCTGCAGGACTCGCTTACATATTTCCAGACATCAATCCGTGGCAACGAGAACCTCCTCGCAAAACTGAAGTTCAAGCTACAGGTCGATGAGCTGGACGCCGACCTCATTGAGGACGTAAACATCGAGATGAGTCAGGCAAGAGAGACGACAAACATCTATTCTCACATTCTCGAGAGCACGATGGACACATACCAGAGTATCATAAATAACAACATGAATACCGTAATGCGTACACTCACATCCGTAACAATCATGTTGATGGTGCCGACACTTATCACCTCTGCCTTCGGTATGAACCTTATCAACGGCATGGAAAATTCCACTATAGGATTCATTACCGCAATAGCAGTTTCTATCGTGGTGACACTCGTGTCGTGGTTTATACTCAGAAAGAAGCACTTACTGTAATCACACACTTTTATGATAAGCCCAGAAGCACCTTGACGACATATCAGGGTGCTCTAATCGTCGTGTATACAAGTGTTTTTCAGGTACACAAATAAAAAATCAGCACAAACATTAGGTAGTTTGATTTTTTTTCTTTAAGTTTGCAGAACTAATTGTTATAATTCATCGATTCATTAACTAAAAAATTTGTAAATGATGGACTCTCAAGAGAATGTCCTTTCTCAGGACAATTTGGAAGAAGCACAGTCAAACGAACAGACTGTAGTAGAAAACAGTGAAACTCCTGCCAAACGCATCTATACCACAAAGGAAGAAATAGTGGAAAGAGCCAAGGAAATAGAAGCAAGCGACGATGTTGTCAGCCGCGACGAACTCGATTTGCTGAAAAACGTTTTCTATAAACTGCTGTTCGCCGAGCGTGAAGAGAAACAAAAAGAATACACTGAAGCTGGAGGAGACCCAGCCTCTTTCGTGCTCGAAGCTGATCCCATGGAAGAAACGTTTAAGGCTACAATGGCTTTAATACGCGAAAAAAGATCAGCAGCCTTCCAAAAACAGGAAAACGAAAAACAGGATAACCTGAAAAGGAAACTTGAGATAATAGAGAAAGTAAAAGAAATGGCTACCTCTCCTGATGAAGCCAACAAGTCGTATAAGGAGTTTAAAGCACTTCAGGAAGAATGGAAGACTATAGGTGCCGTGCCCGCGGAGAAGTCCACAGAGACATGGCGTAGTTATCAGCACATCGTAGAACAGTATTACGACCTGCTGAAACTGAATATCGAAGCACGTGAATATGACTTCAAGAAAAACCTCGATCTGAAGACAAAACTATGCGAGGCTGCAGAGCGTCTGGCAGGTGAGAAGGATGTCGTCAGCGCATTCCACCAATTGCAGGAACTCCATAACGAATACCGCGAGATAGGACCGGTGGCAAAGGAACTCCGCGAGGAGATATGGGCACGCTTCAAAGCAGCGTCAACCATTATCAACAAAGCTCATCAGAAACACTTCGAGGAATTACGCGCCGGCGAAGAGGAGAACCTGAAAAAAAAGACAGAATTCTGCGAACAGGCAGAGGCTATATGCGAAGCACCTAATGAGAAGAACTCTGATTGGGAAGAGCACTCAAAGCAAATCATCGCCCTTCAGGCTGAGTGGAAGACGATTGGTTTCGCTCCACAGAAGATGAACGTGAAGATATTCGAACGATTCCGCGCCGCATGCGATAAGTTCTTCACTGCAAAGGCTGAGCACTACAAGCAGATGAAAGAAGCTTTCAACGAAAACATTGCAAAAAAGCAGACTATCATCGAGAAGGCTAAAGAACTGGCACAGAGCACAGAATGGCGTTCTACCGGTGATAAATTGATAGCGCTCCAGAAGGAATGGAAGACTATCGGTGCCACGCCAAAGAAAATCGGTGACCAGCTTTGGGCAGAGTTCCGTGCAGAATGCGATAAGTTCTTCGACGCCCGCAACGCAGCAAACTCCGGCACACGCAATGCCGAGAAGGAGAATCTTGAGACAAAACGCGGTCTTATAGAGAAAATAAAAGCCCTCGCAGAGGAAGCAACAGAAGGTCTTCAGGAAAAGATTCAGGCACTTCAGGAGGAGTACAACAATGTAGGACATGTGCCATTCAGGGACAAAGATAAGCTTTATCAGGAATATCGTTCAGCACTCGACCTTGTCTATGGCAAAGTACGAGCAGCAGGACGCAGCCGTCGCCTCGAAGGATTCAAGGCAGCAATCAGCCGTCGCGGAGATGAGTCTGCTGACAACGAGCGTTCTCGCCTGCTCCGTACTTACGACATCCTGAAGCAGGAGATAATCACATACGAGAACAATCTCGGTTTCCTCTCAGCAGCAAGCAAGCAGGGCAATGCCCTCGTTGACGAGATATCACGTAAGATAGAAAAGCTTAAGGACGAGCTTCAGTTCACACGAGATAAGATAAAAGCTATTGACGAAAATAACAAAGAGCATGAATAGCGCTTTACTATCATAATAAGATAGCAAAACATATAAGGAGTCCGCACTACTTCGAACTCCTTTTTTTTGTATGTTTTTCCCGAGAAAAAAATTGCGTATCTTCGAAAGATTATATACTTTTACAGACAAAATAAAACAGTATGGAAATTATGAAAAAACGTTTTAGAATAATTTCAACTCTCATCCTGATGTCAATCGCATGTCAGTCATACGCACAGTATTTTTACATGATGATCATACCTTATACACCTCCGCGCAATATGCTCTATGACTCAAAACCCCTTGGCTTAAACTATATTCCATGGAGCAAGTACGGCCTCAACACCAGCCTGCTGCACGGAATAAGGCAAAACTCCGATACGCAAGACCTTTACATTAGTTATTATTCCCGTCCGGAACTCACAGAGAAGAAGATAGGAAATACCAAATACCGTTATTATACAAACGCATCTTATATCTATGCGCTTGACAGTTGGATAAACAAAGAATCGAATACTCCCAACATAAAGGAAATCTGTCAGATAAATTTCGACCTTCGGGAGATGTGCTCACGCAAGGCTCTTATCGACTACAACACAAACGGCAATATGAACATTGAGGACAACTATGCTACCTACGATAACGAATTCACAAGACTTTCAAATGAATTTGAGGAGGCAATAAGCATTGACAATGACACCGACAAACTGAATGCGGTCAGCGATAGCATAAAGAAGAAGATCGACTCTCTGACGTTTGACCCGGAGGCTGCTGTTGCGAATCTCGAAGATAACAGCGGATGGACTTGGGGATTCGGCATAGAATCGCACATGCCATTCTCAGAATATGTAAGCATGGGCTACGGATTTGGATTCAACGGAGGATACATACAAAAGAGAAATCTGTTAGGCTTTGATATAAATATTGAGTTCTTTGAAAAATGCCAAGAAAACATAGTTACATCCAAAGGAACAATCTACGAGGGTGAGAACATGATGTCGGGAGCTATGTGCCTATTCTATGGCTACAGAGCGACAAACAACAAATCGGTAAATCTCACACCATTCGTCAATACCGGCGCTCGTTTCTACATCGGAGGTAGACCGAATTATTCGCAATACTGGAACGACACAAACGAGAAATCCGGCTTTACGCTTGGTGCAGGTGTGATGATTGATGTTCCTCTCAGCAGAAAAATTGATATAAGGATTTATGATAAAGACGAAATAAGTCGTTCAACAGGATCCTTCCGTATCAAACCTTATTTCTCAATGACCAACTTCAGTGGTGATATGGGATGGACGCCCTCATTTAATATCGCTATCGAATATTCTTTCACTTCATTAAAGTTGAAATAGCACAAAGTCTGCATTACCTCAAGTATTTACTTTATATTCACAGAATCTGAAGCATTAAACCCAAATCGGTCAATAGACCGCAGTGCCTTTTTATTTTAAACGAACAAAAGCTTTCCTACTGCTTTCGTCAGCTTGTGTGGCATCTTAGCAGTCTTATTTCCTTGCCGTAGCCCACTACGCCTACGGTAACAAGACTGCTAATCTGCTCAACAATCAAACGAAATCACTTAGTAATCTATTGACCGATTCGGGTTAAACAACAAAGACATACATACACACAAAAAGCAAGGCTATGACCTTGCTTTGTTATGTTGGGATACCCGGACTCGAACCAGGAAAGGCAGGACCAGAATCTGCAGTGTTACCATTACACCATATCCCAATATTTTATCAGGAGCACCACCCCCGAAAGCACCTCTTGCGATTTGCAACTGCAAAGGTACAGTGTTTTTTTTTATCTTGCAACAAAACACGGAACTTTTTTCTGAAAAAAAGTCAAAAAACTTCCTTTTAAGGCATTTATTACCTGTATCAGTGGTTTGTTTGAAGTTTTTATGCTAACTTTGCATGGTAACAATTCAAACAAACAGTTATCGAATGAACGAAACACAAGCATTAGTAGATACCATTATCCTTGGTATACAAGAAAAGAAAGGTCATGGCATTACGGTTGTGGATTTATCCGAAATCGATGGTGCCATCACCAAATTCTTTATAATCTGCGAAGGAAATAGTCCTTCGCAAGTCGAGGCTATCGCCGGCGAGGTGTCCGACAAGTGTCGCGAGAAACTCCGCGAAAAGCCGACAGCCTGCGTTGGTCTTGAGCAATCTATATGGGTAGCAATGGACTATGTTGATGTCATGGTACACATCTTTGTGCCCGAGACACGCGAGTTCTACGACCTTGAACACCTCTGGGAGGATGCAAAAATCACATATATCGAGGATATCGACTAAGCTTTAAGCTAAAGTGAGCGATATTCACATAATATAATACATTAACGATAAGTCTTAAGAAACAAATATTTATGAACAATAAAGACGAAAGACCAAAGATGCCTAAGTTCAATATGAACTGGATCTACACTCTGGTAATCATTGCCTTAGCGATACTTTTCTTCACCGGTGGAGGCGACGCTCTGGCATCAGGTAGCACAGCAGACAAGACATCATACACGAAGTTCAAGGCATATGTCGAACAAGGTTATGCCAGCAACGTCGTTGTCAACAAGACAACCAATACTCTGAAGATGTACGTAAAGGCAAAGCATACACGCGATGTCTTCAAGAAGGACATCCGGCAAATGGGCAGAGACTCGTTCGTTACCGTCGAATTCGGTAGCGTCGACGAATTAGAGCATTTCCTCAGCGAGCAGCAGCAAGCAAAGAAAATCAATGAGTTCAGCTACGAGAACAAAAGCGGTAGCGGACTGATGAATATCCTCATTAACTTCGGTCCTATCATACTGCTTGTAATCTTCTGGTTCTGGATTTTCGGCAGAATGGGGTCCGGTGGCGGAGCCGGCGGTGGTGTATTCTCTGTAGGCAAGAGCAAAGCAAGGATGTACGAGAAGGGCGGCGACCTTGGAATCACCTTTAAAGATGTTGCAGGACAAGAGGGCGCCAAGCAAGAAGTGCAGGAGATAGTGGAATTTCTCAAGAATCCGGGTAAATATACCGAGCTAGGCGGAAAGATTCCACGCGGCGCATTGCTCGTAGGTCCTCCGGGAACAGGTAAGACTCTCCTTGCAAAGGCTGTTGCCGGCGAGGCAGGAGTGCCGTTCTTCTCAATGTCGGGAAGCGATTTCGTCGAAATGTTCGTCGGTGTAGGAGCAAGCCGCGTACGCGACCTTTTCAATCAGGCAAAGGAGAAGAGCCCTTGTATCATCTTCATCGATGAGATTGATGCCGTAGGTAGAGCACGCTCGGGCAAGAACTCTATAGGCGGAAACGACGAGCGTGAGAACACCCTCAATGCCCTACTTACAGAGATGGACGGTTTCGGAACCAACAGCGGCGTGATAATACTCGCTGCCACGAACCGTGCCGACATGCTCGACAAAGCCCTGCTGCGTGCAGGGCGTTTCGACCGCCAGATCCACGTCGACCTCCCTGACCTGCAGGAGAGAAAGGAGATATTCCTTGTTCACCTCAAACCATTGAAGACCGACAAGAGTCTCGATATCGACTTCCTCGCTCGTCAGACCCCCGGCTTCTCAGGAGCCGACATTGCAAACGTGTGCAATGAGGCTGCTCTCATCGCAGCCCGCCACGACAGCAACACGGTGTCAAAACAGGACTTCCTTGATGCCGTTGACCGCATCATCGGTGGTCTGGAGAAAAAGACTAAGGTAATAACAGTAGCCGAGAAGCGTGCCATCGCTATCCACGAGGCAGGTCACGCCACCATATCATGGTTCTGCGAGCATGCCAACCCTCTCGTTAAAGTGACGATTGTTCCTCGCGGTCAGGCTCTTGGCGCTGCATGGTATCTGCCTGAAGAGCGCCAGATAACAACCAAGGAACAGATGCTCGACGAAATTTGTGCCCTCCTCGGAGGTCGTGCTGCAGAGGACGCATTCATAGGACATATCTCTACCGGAGCCATGAACGACCTTGAGCGCGCCACAAAGAGCGCCTTCGGCATGGTAGCATACGCAGGAATGAGCGACCGCCTGCCAAACATCTGCTATTACAACAACGACGAATATTCATTCCAACGCCCATACTCTGACACCACGGCAAAGATTATCGACGACGAGGTGTTGAAACTCGTAAACGACCAATATGCACGTGCAAAGCAGATTCTCGAAGAGCACAAGGAAGGTCATAACGAACTGGCTGAACTGCTCATCACCCGTGAGGTCATCTATGCAGAAGATGTGGAGCGCATCTTCGGCAAGCGTCAATGGGTAAGCCGCACAGAGGAAATAATCGAGGCAAACGAAGCACTGAAAGCAGAAAAAGAAAGAGAACAGGCAGAAAAGCTGGCTCTGGAGAACATGCCCGAGGAGGTGCGCCGTGCTCATGAGGAGTTTATGAAGCACGCCAATGACAACCGCACAACCGCTGACGCGTCACAGGATGGCAATTACAATAAGAGCGAAAAAATCAACAGACAACGAAAAAGACAATGAGTCAAAAGCTTAAAAATCTTATAGTCCGTTCCATAAGCGGTGCAGCCTTTGTGGCAATCATGATAACCGGCATGCTGAATTTCACAGCGATGTTGTTTCTGTTCACACTCATTATCGGTGCGGCAATATGGGAATTCACCGGTCTTGTCAACGAGCGCGACGGCATCACCGTCAACCGCTTCATCTGCTCCGCTGCAGGAATGTTCCTGAATCTGGCAATGGCAGGATTCTGCTCAGGTCTCACCCCGGCGATAGTATTCGTGCCATATCTCATCACAATCATCTATCTCTTCGTGTCGGAGCTATACCTCAAGCAGGAAGATCCTATCCACGACTGGGCGTATGCCATGATGAGTCAGCTCTACATTGCCCTGCCGTTCGCATGTATCAACATTCTTGCGTTCACCACGGGTGAGTTCTACTGGCTTATGCCACTCAGTGTTTTCATATTCCTATGGTGCAATGACAGTGGCGCCTACCTCGTCGGTTCACTTATCGGCAGGCATAAGCTCTTCCCACGCGTAAGTCCCGGCAAGAGCTGGGAAGGCAGCATAGGCGGCGGAATCGTGGTTTTGGCAGTAGCAGCCCTGCTCGGCAGTATCGAGCCGACGACAGCAGAAGGAATAGGACGTTCAGGAATGAGCATCATCGAATGGATGGGACTGGGATTGGTTGTTGTGGTGTTCGGTACATGGGGGGACCTTGTGGAGAGTCTTTTCAAACGCACTCTCGGCATAAAAGACTCCGGCAATATCCTACCGGGACACGGAGGTATGCTCGACCGCTTCGACTCCTCACTGATGGCAATACCGGCATCAGTGGTCTATATCTACACGCTCGGTTTTATCTAAGCCAAATCAGTTAATAGATTCCTAACTGTTTTTGTCTGATTGTGTAGCAGCCCGACAGTCTTGTTACCGTGGGCGAAGGGGCGTGATTTATCACGTTCCGCTTCAGCGCAGAGTCCATTACGCGAGTTATTTGTTTCTCTGAGATTGCGGAACGTGATAAATCATGCCCCTTCGCCTGCCGGATTGCTTGTTTCCAAGAGGATTTCTTAAGCGTGATAAATCACGACCATACAGGTTTCATCCTACTCGATTCATCGCTATAATTTGTTTACCGGACACCAATATTTGATAATAAAAACGCACTGCGGTCTATTGATCGATTTAGTGTTAACATCGTCATACCCTGCCATCTCTTAGCATACGACACATTATACGGGCGGCATTGTCGGAAGCGACAGTGTCGCCTAATTGTTTCTGCACAGCTCTGTACCCCTCGAGCATTGTCTGCCGAGCAGCCTCTCCAGGCAGAATACGGTTCAGTTCCTCACGAATAAGTGAGGCAGTAAAGCGGTCAGCCATCATCTCACTGACCACCTCACGGTCGGCAATAAGATTTACTAAAGAGATGTATTTCACCTTAAAGAAACTATCCCACAGCCATCGGGTAAGGCGTGGCAGAGGGGTCTTATACAACACCACCTGTGGAACAGAGAAGCAGCACGTCTCAAGCGTTGCCGTACCACTGGTGACAAGAGCCACCTTGGCATGAGCCAAAAGCGGGAATGTAGCATCTCTCACGACATGTATATCTGTGCCGTCAATATACTGACGATACACCTCATCGCTTATCGAGGGTGCACCTGCCACTACGAGCGTGTAGCTATCCAAAAGGTGCCGTGTAGTTTCAATCATCATCGGAAGGTTAGCGTTTATCTCCTGCATTCGCGAACCTGGCAGCAGGGCGATAAGCGGTTTGTCGTCAAGTTGATTTTTCTGACAGAAATCACTCTTTGTCTCCTTATATCCGGATAGAAATTCCGCCACCTCATTAGCCGTCGGATTACCCACATAATGCACCGGGTAATCATGTCTCTGCTCAAAGAACGGCACCTCGAAAGGCAATATCGAGAACATCTCGTCGACATCACGCTTTAAGTTTTTTATGCGTCCTTCCTTCCACGCCCATATCTTCGGACTGATGTAATAGAATATACGTGTGGAGAAGTGTCCCGCTTTCTGCTCATCACGGAGAAACCGCGCTATGTTGAGATTGAAACCGGCATAATCTACAAGAATCACCACATCCGGCTGCCACATTAGTATGTCGTCCTTACACTGGCGCTGTGCCTTTAGAATCGTCGGCAGATGTATAAGCACAGGAATGATGCCCATGTAGGCTATTTCCTTGAAATGTCGCACACGACACCCACCTTCGGCAGTCATCAGGTCGCCTCCGAAGAAGCGAAACTCTGCCTCAGCATCTTCTTTCTTCAATGAGCGCATCAGACGCGAAGCATGCAGGTCGCCCGACGCCTCGCCGACTATGAGATAGTATTTCATCGCCTACAGAAATTAAAGAGAATCAAAACAAACTCAGTTCGCGTAACGCCTTATGATCGGTGAGGTCGACCGTCAGCGGTGTGACGGCACAATAGCCGTTGGCAAGTGCCCAGGCGTCAGTGTCGTCAGCCTCAGGCTCATCATTCTGATAGAAACCCGTCATCCAGAAATAATCATATTCTCCACGCGGATGAGTGAAGCGTTCTACCTCCTTGCGCCAGTGTCCGTAAGCCATGCGACACCACCGCAGACCTTTATAATCGTCCGTTACAGGGAAGTTGACGTTAAGGCAAGTATAATGCGGAAGCCCCTTTTCAATCACACTCTCGACCAACTGACCGACAACTCCAGCCATCGGAACAAAATCGGCATCCTCGCTGTAGTCGCACAGGCTGAACGCTATAGACGGAATGCCCTTCATCGCTCCCTCGATTACCACGCCCACCGTGCCCGAATACTGTGCGTTCGTAGAGGCGTTGTCACCGTGGTTTATACCACTTAGCACCAAGTCAGGTTTGCGCTTGCATATCTGATTATAAGCCATCTTGAGGCAGTCAACGGGAGTGCCCGAGCAGGAGTAGACCTCAATGCCCGGCTCCGACGATATTTTCTTTAAGTAAAGCACCGACGTAGAGAATGCGCGCGACTTGCCGGAGCGCCCTCCGTCAGGAGCACATACGATGATATCGCCGAATGGACGAACCATTTCTATGAGCGACTTGAGACCTTTTGCGTTGTAGCCGTCATCGTTGGAGATGAGAATCAGTGGTTGTTGGTGTTTCATTTTTCAAAAAATTGGAAATACAAAAATACATTTTTTTCAGCGTATCACCAAGCGTAAAGGCCATTTTTTTGCCTTCATTGCAAAAAACATACAAAGGAGAATAAACATGTTTTGTAAATAAATATTGTCATAAAAACACAACATGAAAAACATTGTTCTACGTTTGCAAAATGTACAAACGGTGGTTGTTAAGAAGACAAAAGCATAGCTATGAACATGAAAGAGCCGGAATGAGATGATAATACCGCCGTTTTCAGGATCAAGAACCATAGGAATAAGACGATAGAAACAGCGGTTTTTGAACTTGGAAACGGCGGTTTTAGAGTATGAAAAGTACATATTGACAACAGAAGAAAAACTAAAAAACTGAATATCAACAATTTACACGTATTACCATAATTTGCGTATTTGAGTGCAAGGCAGGCGTCGATTGATTCTACGCACGTCTCAGAGCGTTGTTTGTCGGTATTTTTCAACACAATACACGGTACACAGATAATGACAAGTTGTTTGAAAACTATAGGTTTGTGTCGGTGTTACTATTATCCCAAACCGGTCAATAGACCGCAGTGCCGTTTTGGGTTAAAAACAAGTGATTCACACAATTTAAATGTCTACATCTCGGTAATCTCATTTTTTTTGCTTACCTTTGCATAGATAATACCATTCCTTTTGAAAAGGAAGTGCAATACAATTGACATAGATTTAAAGACATATCATTACATGGGAAAAATCATAGCATTAGCAAACCAGAAAGGTGGCGTCGGCAAAACCACCACTTCCATGAATCTTGCAGCATCGTTGGCAACACTTGAGAAATCAGTGCTCCTCATTGACGCCGACCCTCAGGCAAACGCATCAAGCGGCTTGGGTGTCAACCTGAAAGAAGTGGAGTGCTCGCTCTACGAGTGCATAATCAACAATGCTGACATACACGAAGCTATCTATACCACCGACATCGAGGGGTTGGACATCGTCCCAAGCCACATCGACCTCGTAGGAGCAGAGATAGAAATGCTCAATCTGAAAAACCGCGAAAGGATAATAAAGAATATACTTGCTCAGGTAAAAGACGAATACGACTACATACTCATCGACTGCAGCCCCTCGCTCGGTCTCATCACAGTGAACGCCCTTACTGCCGCCGACTCAGTAATCATTCCTGTGCAATGCGAGTATTTCGCACTTGAAGGTATCACGAAACTGCTCAGTACAATTAAAATCATCAAGAGCAACCTCAACCCACAGCTCGAAATAGAGGGATTCCTGCTGACAATGTACGACTCTCGTCTGCGTCTGGCAAACCAGATCTACGACGAGGTGAAGCGCCATTTCCAGGAGCTTGTCTTTAAAACCGTCATCCAGCGAAACGTGAAACTCTCGGAAAGTCCGTCGCACGGACTGCCCGTAATCCTCTATGATGCCAACTCGGCAGGTTCAAAGAACCACCTCTCGCTGGCAAAGGAGATAATTGCAAAGAACAGCTAAACGGCAGTAAGCCACTGCAGGAGAAGAAAGAACGTAAAAGCATACAACATACTTATGGCAGTTAAAAAGAAATATGTGTCAGGCTCCAAGGGAGCGGCTCTGGGTCGGGGACTTGATGCCCTCATCTCTACCGAAGCCGTAAAGACCGAGGGGTCGTCGACAATAAATGAGATTCCACTCAACCAGATAGAACGCAACCCCAACCAGCCTCGTCGCGAGTTTGACGAGGACTCACTGCGCGAACTGGCTGAAAGCATACGCGAGATAGGCATCATACAGCCTATCACACTGCATCAGACATCGGAAGACCGCTACATGATCATCGCCGGCGAGCGCCGTTGGCGTGCAAGTCATCTGGCAGGACTGACCACCATACCGGCTTATATCCGCACACTGAACGACGCAAGCATCATGACAATGGCACTTGTGGAGAACATCCAACGTGAGGATCTGAACGACATTGAAGTAGCACTCGCCTATCAGCAGATGATGGAAATGGAGCAGATGACCCAGGAAAAAGTGGCAAAGAGCGTCGGCAAGAGCCGCACGGCAGTCACCAACACACTGCGTCTGCTACATCTGCCTGCAAAGGTGCAGATGGCTCTCCGCAAGAAGGAGATAACAATGGGGCACGCACGTGCCCTGCTCGCTATCGAAAGTCCGTCACTACAGGTAAAGGTATTCAATGAAATAGTAAAGAACGGATACAATGTCCGCCAAGTGGAAGAGCTCGCCCAGCGCCTGAAATCAGGCGAGGACATACAGTCGGGCAAGAAGACAATCAAGTCGGCAAACAAACTACCGGCAGAGTATGAGGACCTGCGCAACCACCTCTCACACTTCTTCGACACAAAGGTGCAGATGAGCATAACGACGAAAGGAAAGGGAAAAATAAGTATTCCTTTCAGTAGTGCAGAGCAGTTAGAGAGAATCATGACTATGTTCGATAAGATAAAAGGATAAGTACAGGAACGGTATTGAATACTCTGAAAACAATGTTCAAGACAGGTTTTACAACTTGTGCGCTTATCCTCCTGCCACTCATGACGAGCGCCCAGGACATGAGCACGACAGTCATGAGCACTGACTCTCTGAAGGTTGACATGCCCGCAACGGCAGAAAAGGAGCCTGCCGAAACGGTGGCGATGGTAGAGGAAGAGCAGAAAATCACGGCAGACTCGCTGGCTGCAATAATAGGAAAGCCAGCCAGAATGAAACGTGACTGGAACAAGTGGAAGCCAAATCCCAAGCGCGCCATGTGGCTCGCACTCGTCTGCCCAGGAGCAGGACAGATATACAACCGCAAATACTGGAAACTGCCGATATTTGCGGGGGGCTTCGTAGGGTGTTTCTATGCCTATTCGTGGAACAACCAGATGTACTCCGACTACAAGCAGGCATACCTTGACATCACAGACAACGACCCAAACACAAAAAGCTACGAGAAGTTTCTGCACCTCGGTTCAAAAATCGACGAAAGCAACATACAACGCTATCAGAACCTGTTCAGTAAGCGCAAAGACCGTTTCCGCCGCTATCGCGACCTGAGCTTCTTCTGCATTCTCGGTGTCTATGCGCTTAGTGTTATCGATGCCTACGTCGATGCTTCACTGTCGGAGTTCGACATCTCCGACGACCTGAGCCTTCGTATAGAACCTGCATTCATCACCAACGGCACATCGCGCAGTCCTCTCCTGAACGGAGCATGGGGCGTTCAATGCAGCCTGAATTTCTAAAATAAACAAATGACATATATGAAGAAACTGAAGTTTTTAATAGCCGCAATGATTATTGCACTCCCTCTCACCTCTTACGCACAGACCGAAGCAGGCGATGAAGAGGACGACGAAGTGGTCGTTGTCGACGAAACCGACGAATATGACGAGACCGACGAAGAGTCGAAAGAGATAGATATGCCGGAAGGACTTACCGAGGAGCTGGACTCACTGCTAAGTGCTTACTACAACGAACACTATCTGCAGACCGACGCCGACTGCAATTTCTCTGACGTAAACCCGACCTACAGCACAGAAGTATATCAGCAGCGTCTGGCAAAACTCCCTACAATAATCGAGATGGCGTATAACGATGTCACACAGCAATTCATCGATCGCTACTCAGGAAAACTGCGTAAGATGGTGAGCGTCATGCTCGGCGCACAGAATTTCTATATGCCTATTTTCGAACAGGCGCTTGAGACCTACGGACTGCCCTTGGAGCTTAAATACCTTCCGGTCATCGAGTCTGCACTCAACCCGAACGCAGTGTCACGTGTAGGAGCAACGGGACTATGGCAGTTCATGCTCGCCACGGGAAAGCAATACGGGCTGGAGGTCAACAGCCTTGTCGACGAACGATGTGACCCGGTGAAGTCTTCTTATGCCGCAGCACACTATCTATCAGACCTGTATAGCATCTTCGGCGACTGGTCGTTGGTCATCGCAGCCTACAACTGCGGACCTGACAATATTAACAAAGCCGTGCATCGTGCAGGTGGCGTGAAGGACTATTGGAAGATATACCCATATCTGCCAAAGGAGACAAGAGGCTATGTACCTGCATTCATCGCCGCAAACTATATCATGAACTATTACTGTGAGCACAATATCTGCCCTACCCTGTCAACTATTCCTGCAAAAACTGACACCATAATGGTCGACCGCAATGTCCACTTCGAGCAGATTGCAGCAGTGACCGGCGTAGACACGAAGAAGATTGCAGCATTGAATCCACAGTATCGACGCAGCATCATCAACGGCGAGACAAAACCTTCAATACTTCGTCTTGAGCCACAAGAGATAACAGCCTTTATTGATAATGAGGATTCTATCTACGCTTATCGTGCTGACGAACTGCTCACCAAGCGTTCTGTTGTGGCTGTAGAGCAGTCAGTACAATACACCCCCACGAGCAAGCGCAGCAGCCGTCGCAGCAGATCGTCGACTCGTAACAGTCGCAGACACTCGACATCAATACGTCAGGGCGACACTCTGTCATCAATAGCAAAGCGAAACGGCACAACAGTTGCAAAACTGAAGAAACTCAATCCTAACATCAAAGGCAGTTCAATCCGTGCAGGAAAGAAGATTCGTATAAAGTAAATACGATATCGCCTCACCGGAATTCATTTTGTTGAAAGGCAAAGAAGAATATGTCAGAGGAAGCAATAAACAAAACAACAGATGAGAATGCTGTGGACCAGGCGTTTCAACGACTCATCGATACATACCTCGCTTCGCAGCATCGAAAGAAGGTAGACATCATCACAAAAGCGTTCAACTTCGCCCGTCAGGCACATAAAGGTGTCAAACGACTATCGGGAGAACCCTACATCATGCACCCCATCGCTGTTGCACAGATAGCCAGCGAAGAGATGGGACTGGGCTCGACGAGTATCTGTGCGGCACTGTTGCACGATGTTGTAGAAGACACCGACTACACAATAGAAGACATAGAAAACCTTTTCGGACCGAAGATAGCACAGATTGTCGACGGGCTGACAAAGATAGCGGGCGGTATTTTCGGTGAACACGCATCAGAACAGGCAGAGAATTTCAAAAAACTCCTGCTGACAATGAGCGACGACATACGCGTTATCCTTATTAAGATATGCGACCGTCTGCACAATATGCGTACGCTTGACGCACAGCCACCGAGCAAGCAATATAAGATTGCCGGCGAGACGCTTTACCTCTATGCACCTCTTGCCAACCGACTTGGACTGAACAAGATTAAGACCGAACTGGAGAATCTCAGTTTCTGCTTCGAGCATCCCGACACCTATGATGCTATCATAAAAAAACTCTCCGTCTCTCAGGTCGACCGCGACAAACTCTTCGAGAACTTCACTGCCCCAATACGCGAGGCTCTCGACAAAATGGGAATCAACTATACCATCAAGGCGCGAGTGAAGAGTCCTTACTCTATCTGGAACAAGATGCAGAACAAGCACGTCACCTTCGATGAGATATACGATATCCTTGCCGTACGCATCATATTCACTCCTAATAAACGTGAGGATGAAATCGATGAATGTTTCAAGATATATGTCGCCGTCAGCAAAATATATAAATCACATCCCGACCGCCTGCGCGACTGGCTGAACCATCCTAAAGCCAACGGCTATCAGGCGCTACACGTCACTCTGATGAGTAAGCTCGGTCAATGGATTGAGGTTCAGATTCGCTCTGATCGCATGGACGAACTGGCGGAACAGGGTTTTGCCGCTCATTGGAAATACAAGGAAGGCAACGGCGAAGCCAACGAAGAAGGAGAACTTAACAATTGGATAGGAACTATAAAGGAGATTCTCGACGACCCACAACCGGACGCGATGGACTTCCTCGATGCCATAAAGCTCAACCTCTATGCACGCGAGATATTCGTCTTCACGCCGAAAGGAGAGATTATCACCATGCCGGCAGGATGCACCGCACTGGACTTCGCTTTCCAGATACACACCTTCGTGGGCACTCACTGCATAGGTGCAAAGGTCAACCATAAGCTCGTGCCTATGAGCCACAAGCTGCAAGGCGGCGACCAGGTAGAGATTCTCACATCGAAGTCGCAGAAGGTGCAACCCGAATGGGAGGACTTCATAACCACGGCAAAGGCACGCAGCAAGATACAGGCAGCATTGCGACGCGAGAACCGCGAGATGCAGAAGAAAGGTGAGGCGATGCTGGCTGAGTTCATGAACGAGAAGGATATGGAGATGACCATATCAATTCTCGACCGTCTGTGCGAGGCAAACAATTTCAGCAAGCATGAGACGCTGTTCGTAGAAATTGCGAAAAAGAATATTCCGCTTGACGACAAGCTGATCAACGCAGCGCTCGGCAAGAACTCAAAAAAGAAGGGCAACTGGCGCAAATACGTACCTTTCCTCAAATCAGAGAAGAAAGCTCAGGACAGCGGTGAGGGCAAACTCATCATAAGCAAGGATTTCGACCGGAAGAAGACACTATACATCAACGAAGAGAACATATCACAGTTCAACTTCCCTACCTGCTGTCATCCCATACCAGGCGATAACATTCTCGGATTCATCGAGTCTAACAAACAGGTATCAATCCACAAACGTTCCTGCAGCGTGGCAAACGTACTGAAATCAAGCTATGGCAACCGTATACTTGATGTGCGCTGGAATATGATGTACGACACGCTCTTCGACGCAACAATAGCAATACGAGGCATCGACCGTAAGGGAATACTCAACGACGTCACAGAGATAATATCAAAGAGCATGGATGTCAACATACGCAGTCTTACAATATCATCGCATGATGAAATCTTTGACGGCACATTAGAGCTGAGGGTTCATAATAACGAAGAGCTCAACGCCATTGTCAACAACCTCAAGAAAGTTGATAAGATGCAGGAGGTGGCAGCATTATAAACAACTGACAAAAAGAATATACGGAAAAGACATTTGTCTATATATATAATAATCAAGGTGGAAGCCAAGTGAGGCTTCCACCTTATTATATATAGGGGATAATATTGTTTTACGGTTATCCTTTTATGAGGTCAACCACAGCGTTGACAGCTTGAAGAAGCCCCGACGCGTCCTTACCGCCAGCCTGAGCGAAGTGAGGCTGGCCGCCACCGCCACCCTTGATGTGCTTAGCAGCTTCACGGACAAGCTTACCTGCATTCATTCCGGCAGCAACCATATCATCGCTGAGCATGATATTCAATGACGGACGTCCCTGTTCCTCTGCACCTATGACACAGACGAGTCTCTCAGGCACAGCCTCGCGAATCTTAAACACAAGGTCCTTTGCTGATGCAGCGTCAAGAGGGATTACAGCCTTAACGACTGTATATCCTGCAATATTCTCCGCCTTCTCTACGAGATTGTTCTTTAAGCGTTCAACGCGTTGCATGCGGAAACTCTCGATCTGCTTCTTAAGCTCGGCATTGTCGTTGATGAACTTTTCAATAGTAGCGTGCAGGTCTTTTGTGTTGTTGAACATACCACGTATGTCGCGAATAATGTTCTCCATCTCATAGATCATCTCCTCCATGTTCTTCCCAGTGACTGCCTCTATACGGCGTATACCTGCGGCAACACTTGCCTCGGAAATAATCTTGAACATACCGATACGACCTGTTGAATGCGCATGAATACCACCACAGAACTCTACTGACGGACCGAACTGGATGACACGGACCGTATCTCCGTACTTCTCGCCAAAGAGAGCGATAGCACCAAGCTCCTTTGCTTTCTCTATAGGTGTGTCGCGATGCTCCTGAATCTGAATGTCCTCACGTATCATAGCGTTCACCATGCGCTCTACCTCACGCAACTGCTCGTCGCTGACTTTCTCGAAATGAGAGAAGTCGAAGCGCAGAGTGTCAGGCGAGACGTATGAGCCCTTCTGCTCCACATGCTCGCCAAGAACCTGTTTCAACGCATAGTCAAGAAGGTGTGTGGCAGTGTGGTTGGCAGCTGACGCATCGCGCTTTTCGATATCAACACAAGCCATATATTCGGCAGTGAGGTTCTTTGGAAGCTCTGCAACGATGTGTACAGTCTGTCCGTTCTCCCTCTTCGTGTCAATGATATTCACTGTCTCATCCTCAGAGACGAGCACACCTTGTTCACCTACCTGCCCACCCATCTCTCCATAGAACGGAGTATTATTGAGAACAATCTCATAGAAGGTCTTTTTCTGCTGCTTCACCATGCGATAGCGAATGATGCGGCAGTTGTATTCCGAATAGTCATAGCCCACAAACTGCTGCTCGTGGCTGATGTCGAAGCCTTCAACAGCTACCCAGTCGCCGTTCTCTACCTGGGCAGCATTGCGTGCACGGTTCTTCTGTGCCTCCATCTCTTCGTCAAACTTCACAGCGTCAACAGTGATACCGTTCTCACGGCATATAAGTTCTGTGAGGTCGAGAGGGAAACCGTAGGTATCGAAAAGACGGAATGCCTTGCTGCCGTCGAGCACGCTCTTTCCTTCTTTCTTTATCTCGTCAATTGCCTCCGTCAGCATAGAGATACCTTTGTCGAGGGTACGGAGGAACGAGTCTTCCTCTTCCTTAATGACACGCCCGATGAGTTCGCGCTGTGCAGGCAGTTCAGGATAAGCGTCGCCCATCTCCTCAACGAGGACAGGAAGCAGCTTGTATATGAACGACTCTTTCTGGTCGAGGAATGTATATGCGTAGCGGACAGCACGGCGAAGGATGCGGCGAATAACATATCCTGCCTTGGCATTTCCCGGGAGCTGACCGTCAGCAATAGAGAAAGCAACAGCACGCAGGTGGTCGGAGATGACACGCATTGCCACGTCTACGTCCTCTGTCTTACCGTATTCCTTGCCTGAGAGGCGTGAAATCTCCTTGATGAACGGCTGGAAAATATCAGTATCGTAGTTTGAATTCTTGCCTTGTATGGCACGGACGAGGCGCTCAAACCCCATACCTGTGTCGATGACATTCATAGAAAGATTCTCAAGTGAGCCGTCAGACTTACGGTTGAACTGCATGAACACGATGTTCCAAATTTCGATTACCTGCGGGTCGTCTTTATTTACGAGCTCACGTCCGGGCACCTTTGCCTTCTCCTCGGCGCTGCGCGAGTCGAGATGAATCTCCGAACAAGGACCGCAAGGACCCGTATCACCCATCTCCCAGAAGTTGTCGTGCTTGTTGCCGTCGATGATATGATCGGCAGGAACATGCTTCAGCCAGAACCGTGCAGCCTCTTCGTCGCGACCGAGATTCTCCTCCTTTGAACCCTCGAACACCGTCACATACAAGTCTGCAGGATTGAGTTTTAGGACATCAACGAGATATTCCCATGCCATGTCGATAGCACCTTCCTTAAAATAGTCGCCGAACGACCAGTTGCCGAGCATCTCGAACATTGTATGGTGGTATGTGTCATGACCTACTTCCTCAAGGTCGTTGTGCTTACCTGATACTCGCAGACACTTCTGCGAGTCTGCCCTGCGGCGTGGCTCCGGGTCACGTGTGCCGAGGATGATATCCTTCCACTGGTTCATACCCGCATTGGTGAACATCAGCGTAGGGTCATCCTTCACAACCATCGGAGCAGAAGGAACAATAACATGCCCCTTATCCTTGAAAAAATTCTTATACGATTCACGTATCTCTTTTGCAGTCATCATTTTCTTTGCTGTTTGACTATTGTATTGTTTCCATTAAATATTTGCGGGCACAAAGGTACGGTAAAATTTTCAATTTTAGTCATCTTTGCCCTTACAACATTTAACTTTGAGCCAAAATTCCTTTGCCATTCGTTCTTTTTTTTGTAAATTTGCTCAAAAATCAAGATACACATGGCATTAAACACCGAAAAAGATCTAAAGCTCTACTACTCCATAAAAGAGGTGGCAGAGATGTTCAAAGTCAACCAAAGCACACTACGCTACTGGGAGACAGTATTCAAGCAAATCCAGCCGAGGACCAATGCAAAAGGTGTGCGCCAGTATACCAAGCAGAACATCGAGGAGATTCGTATTGTATACAACCTGGTCAAGGTGCGTGGTTTCAAGCTTGAGTCGGCAAAGAAAGCCATCAATGCCAACCGTCATGGTGCAGACAAATCGACAGAGATAATCGACACGCTGATCTCGTGCCGCAATCAACTGCAGGAGGTGAAGAAACAACTTGACACTATCGTGTGATGTCTTTTACACGAAAATGACAGAAAATAAAATAGGAAAACAAGAAGATTACAAAAATAAGGCATCTTCTTGTTTTTTTGCGTCGCCTAGTGTTGGTCCTTTATTAAGCCACGTGTATATCAGAATTATACCTCTGTTCGGAATAAGCATTGCATAAAACAACCGGCACGCGCCTTCTCACGCCATGCCAATTATAAACACGGAAAGTATACATCAGTATATGTAAATAAAACGCCATGCGCCAGCGTAGGGGTGTGATTTATCACGTTCCTCCCCTCCCCCAAAAAATCCAACAGACGTTGCGACGTGCTTGCAAAGACGGAACGTGAGGAATCACGCCCCTTCAGTTTATGCGAATAAACTTAACAAAAAGAGCATTCTAAGCATACATACAGCCGATATTTGCCGGCACGTTGTCGTTCATTGCCGAAAAACGCTTGTTTTTGGTATTACGCACAAGGTGGTGATAATCAGCATTATAACCTTGTTTAATGCCGACAAAATTAAAAAACAGTTTCAAGAACCGTAGTTTCTTGAGTCTAATTACTACGTTTCTTGCCGATGAAACCACTGTTTTTATCATCAAGAACCGCAGCTTTTTGAGCGAAAAAGCACGGAATTAAGCTGTTTTCAGCTTTGGTCGCTTCTCGAAGAAGTGGTTTTATGCCATGCTAACTTGGCAAATCATTGTTTTTAATTTTCTATTTCACTAAAAATCACGAAGGTATTTTTTCTTGACTAAACCTAAATCGGTCAATAGATCGCAGTGCAGTTTTATTGTCAAAGGAAAAAGTTTGCCTACTGCTTTTGCATGCTTGTATGGTATATTACCAGCCTTATTATCTTGATGTAGCCCGCTACACCCAAGGTAACACAGCAGCTGGTCTGCTCAACAATCATACGAAATCAGTTCGAAATCTATTGATCGATTTTGGCTCAACATCAAGTTTCGAATAATATTTCTGTAACTTTTACAAGATATTTCTTATCCCGAACTACGAGCCCCAGCACTCTGCTTCACCTGCCATACGTAGAGAAGTGAGCGAATTTTTAGCGGAGCCTTCAGTTTACCAAAGCCCACGGTGTGCCACAACACGCGGTTGGGCAAAGGCGAGATAGCTTGCTACAGTCATCAAAACAAGTAAAAAAGAATATTTCATCTTCAGCCGCTTATTTGAGTATCGCGCCAATTGACTAAATAGAGATGTTCTGTCGCACGTGTGAAAGCTGTGTATAGCCAGTGAATGTAGTCAGGCGTGAGCATGTCGTCGGTCATATAACCCTGGTCGAGATATACGTGCTCCCACTGTCCGCCCTGTGCTTTATGGCAGGTGATGGCATAGGCATACTTTATCTGAAGGGCATTGAAATGGTCGTCTTCGCGCACTGCTTTCATCTTTTCTGCCTTGGTATTGATGTCGAAATAGTCGTCGTAGACTCCGGCAAAGAGTTGCTGTTGCTGCTCGTTGGTCAGCGCCGGCGACTCCGAGGCGAGGCTGTCGGTGATGACGGTGAGCGTCGTCTCGTAGTTGTCGTAGTCGGGGAAACGCAGCATGACATCGGCGAAATGCAGTCCATACAGTTCGCGGTTATTCCTCACACGATGCACTACAGCGATATCACCATTCGCCAAGAATGTCGGGATAGTGTCTACAGGCTGATTGTTCTTTATACACTCGGCTATCTCCTGTTCTGTCCAATGGTAGCTGTTCTTCACAATCATGAGCCGATCGCCCGTCTCCAACTCCTCCTCACGACCGAGAATCATATTCCTTATGCCCTGATTATATATGTTTGCACGCTTGTTGGACCGTGTGATGACCATGGTCCCGTCTACGCCTACCTTCGAGTAGCTGCTATCCAGCTGCTCAATCAAGTCATTACCCTCGACGATATGGATATCAGGAAAGCCGGCAAAGCGTATCTTCGGCAGTTGGGTGATATTGTCATGGGTTATCATCTGTCGTATGACAGTGGCATTATACAATATGCCCGAGTCACGGCTCTGGCGCAGCACCTCGTTAATGTCGCACTCAAAGACCCTCATGCCATAGCCCGCGATACAACGCGCATCAAGTGCCGGCGACTCCTCTGCACCCACCGGTGGCAGCTGGGCCTTGTCGCCGATAAGCATCAGATGGCAGTTATGACCTGAATAGACATACCGCATAAGGTCGTCGAGCAGGCAGCCGCTGCCGAACAATCCATCGCCTGAAGCGAAGCCGCCATTGGCAATCATCGATGCCTCATCGACAATGAAAAGTGTGTTCTGGTGCATATTCTGATTGAGGTTAAACCCGGTGTCGACACCCGAGAATGCTTTCTGGCGGTATATCTTTCTGTGAATGGTAAGCGCCGGGCGGTCACTGTTCAACGAGAACATTTTTGCCGCGCGTCCCGTCGGTGCAAGCAGAACAACACGCTGCCCTAACCTGATCAACGTATTCACGATGGAAGAGGCAAGCGTGGTCTTACCCGTGCCTGCCGAGCCACGCATCAACATCACAGTATTGCCTTCGCTACAAAACATGAAATCGGAAAAGGCACGAGTAGCGGCAAGCTGCTCGTCAGTGAGCGGAAAACCAAAAGATTTACATATTTCGGATGTTAATTGCTCGTTGTTCATTGTTATATGAAAACTATTTTGTACTTTTGCAGTATGCAATAGATTTAGTTACAAAGATAATAATTATTTTGGAAACGTTCATGAGAAAATGGAATAATTACCTGCTGATAGTCTGCATAGCGGCACTTTTGGCTATCTGCGTGATGAGTATCTATCGCCCTGCACAAACCCAAGATACAACAGATGAACCGATCAGCGACACAACATCTTATAGTCAGAATAAGTAAAGACAGTCTCTCGTTTGCCATGGACTGCGGCGACGAGGAAGGAATATGCTTTGAGCCTTACGCGATGAAGAGCGGAATCTCCATTGCCGCCAACCTGCGCGAGGCTTTCAAAACGAGCGATCTGCTCAGCAGGGCAGGCTCTAAGGCAACGGTACTTGTGGACTCGCCGACCCTCATAATGCCTCTCGAAGATTTCCAGGAGGACGAGGTCGAGGAGCAATATGACATGACCTACCCTTCGCTGAAAGGCATGTCTGTGGAGACATGCGTGCTTCCGGCATTCAGAAACATGGTGGCGTTTGCCGTCGAAAAGGACGTTAAGACGGTGCTATGCGACAATTTTGAGAAAGTGAAGCTGCGCTCGCTGATGATTTCAGTGTGGGAATTTCTACAAAGAAGAAACGGAGCAGCAAACAACAAGAAGCTATATGCCTACTTCCACGACGGGAAAATTGATATATGTTCCTTCCACCGCAACCGCTTCACGTTTGCCAACACATTCGACGCTGACAACATTCAAAACGAGATGTATTACATTCTCGGTGCATGGAAACTCATTGGCGCTAAAGCGGCAAACGACGATTTATTCATGTGCGGAAAGATTGACAACAGAGAACAACTGACCGCCGAGCTGAAGAATTTCCTCTCCCGGGTGTTCTATATCAATCCGTCTGCCGACTTCAACAGAGCACCGGCAACACAGATTATGAATTTCCCGCTCGACACTATGCTGCAGTTTGTGTAAAAAACATGAAAAGAAAACGCAAGAATGAGAGTAATAACAGGAAAATACAAAAACCGTCATTTTGATATACCACGTTCGTTCAAGGCGCGACCAACGACCGACTTTGCCAAGGAGAACATATTTAATGTGATGAACGCATACGTGGATTTTGAGGACTGCACAGCCCTCGACCTCTTTTCAGGCACAGGCTGTATATCACTTGAACTGCTCTCGCGCGGTGCAAAGACCGTGGTGAGCGTGGAAGCCGACAGAGACCATGCTAACTTCATACGGCGGTGTCTGACAAAACTCGGCGACGAGAATTGTATGCTCATACGTGGCGATGTGTTCCGCTTCGTGAAGTCATGCAAACAGAAGTTCGACTTTATCTTTGCCGATCCTCCCTACGCTCTGCCAAACCTCGAAACCATTCCCGACCTTATTTTCGAAAAAAAACTGCTCTCCGAAGACGGTGTCTTTGTCTTTGAACATGGCAAACACAATGATTTCTCCGCACATCCTAACTTTGTGGAGCACCGCGCATACGGCAGTGTGAACTTCTCTATATTCAAATAAACCTAAACATATATAAAACCACTTTTACGCCAGTATAGGATTTTCCGTGTTTGCAAATGGTGTAGCGAGAACCGTAAATGACGTTGCGTGAACCGAAGGGAGGGTATACACCCTTAACAATTAGCCGGTTGTGGAGAAAAAAGAAAACAGAAGAAATCGCATAATGCGATACAATGCTCGATTGGTGTTATTTCAAAATCTCCATTTTCCAACTGAAGCCGATGTTGAGAATCTGCTCACTATCATTGAATACTCCGTTCGGATTGGTGTTTTTTCCCCAACAGTGGCTGTAGTGAGCATGAAGCCTGACCTTTTCATTCTTCAACGGGAAGAACTCGCATCCTGCTCCAAGACGTAGTATCTCTGTTCCGTCGTGCACTGTCCAGTCGTTTCCATTCCCGGTTTTGTTGACATCGTAGCTGACTTTTGCAAAGCAATGAAACATATCCGACGCTTTGTATACGAGCTGGCTCATGATGCTGTAATCCTTGAACAGGTCGCTGCCTTTTGAAGCGCGGCTTAGTAAATCCACATCCCATGTCAGCCGGCTACTGATGTCGAACCTGTTGCCCGAGGCAAAGTAGTTGATGTATTTGCCTGGCATATATTCAATAAAGTTGAGCGAATAGAAGGTGTGGAAGAAATCAATGTTTCCATTCCACAACAGGTTGTATGCCCACATCTCACTCGGTTTGCCGTTCATCGCCTTATATGGTCTGGTGAATGGACTCTGGCATACCTGGGCGTAGAGAGTGTGCTGCTTGTCGCTGCTATTCAGGACAAGGTTAAGTCCCCATTGATAGCAGTCGTAGTTCATGCAAAACTCGCTGAGTTGATATATGTCTATCGGTGCCGGTTCCGTCTCCCAACAGCCTACAGCGACTATCCATTTTCCTGCCTGCAGGGATATGTTCTCGCTGGTTTTATAGTTGATGTAGAGCCAGTCGGTGGCATCGAAGAACGATGCGTCCTTGTTCGGTTTGTTCAGACGCTGACGGTATTTATATGAGAAGCGGTCGTTGATATCACCTTCGAGTTTGAAGTCGACAATGTTTCCCTTTAGTCCGTTCAATTCCTTTTTATGGTTGTCACGATTATAATCAGCGCGGGCTTCGACCTTAAGCTTTATGTTTGAGGTCGATTCCTGAGCTGTCAGCGTGGTGCAATATATCAACGATAATATGGTCTGCACGAGGAATAATAATCTTTTCATATCTTTAAAGGGATTGTGAGCTTAAGGTATTGGGTGTAGTGTTTACTGTTGCGACAGGTCGAGCAGTCGTTTCTTGTTCCACAGACCATAGACCGCGCTTACCGTATCTGACGACATGAACGACTTTATCTTCTCATTGTGCATATAGTCGATAAGGCTTGAGAAGTCGTCTTCGTTAAGTATGGTCTCCACCCGCACACGTTTCTTTTTTTCGTATCCGCCTATCACCTCGTGGAGTGTCACGCCACGCTTGATATTGTTGAGTATGAAGTCAACAATCTTTTCATGCTCGTCAGTGATGATGTGCACTCGTATCTTCTGGTTGATGCTTGCCATGAAATAGTTGACTATAAGTCCGTTGAGCCATGTGCCTATCAGACCTATGATGACAAGCTTGGCAGGATTGATGAGTATGGCAGAGCAACAAATCAGTCCTCCGCCAATAGTTACTGATGTGCCGAGGCTTATGTGCAGATACTTATTGATGATTTTCGCCATGATGTCCAGTCCTCCGGTTGAGGCGTTGATGCTGAACAGAATACTCTGCGATGCGCTCAAAACAAGCACAAAAGCCAAAAGGTCGAACCAAGGATTTAGTATAACCTGCCCCGTGCCTTCTATTGTTTCTGCAAAAAACGACTGATCCACAGGGCATATCTTGCCGATTAAGTCGACCATAGGACCGAGAATCAATGCCGTGTAGACTGTTTTCACCCCGAACTCGTTGCCGATAAGCAGAAAAGCAAGGACAAGGAGAATGGCATTGATGATAAAGATGTAGGTTCCTACTGACACTACTGGGATGAGCTTTGCGAAGACTAACGAGAGTCCGGTTATTGAACCGATGATGAGCTTACTTGGTATTAGAAAGTAATATACTGCTATGGCGGCAACAAACATACCTGCCGTGAGTATAAATAACTCTATCCAGAATTTCTTAGTTGCTAACAATGAAAGTATTTGTTTCATGTTTTTATTCTTGTATAGGTGATTGTATAGGTGTTATTCTTTAGGCAATAAAGGGAGACCCTCGACTGTACGAGAATCTCCCTTATAATAGAAATCTTTAAGCCATCGGATAAGACGTCATGCTCTCCGCGCACTTGTAAAGTGTGAATTATCAAGCTATTATACTATACCTTGTGCCATCATCGCGGAAAAGTCCTTGGCTGCGCTGTCGCTACGCCGAGCTTGTTCGCTTGTGATGGCAGGTATATTATACTACACCTTGTGCCATCATCGCTTTTGCAACCTTCATGAAGCCGGCGATGTTTGCACCTTTCACATAGTTTACATAGCCGTCAGTCTGGCGACCGTACTGCTCGCAAGCCTCGTGAATGCCATGCATTATCTTATGCAGACGCTCGTCAACTTCCTCGTTTGACCAGCTGAGACGCTCTGAGTTCTGTGTCATCTCAAGACCGGATGTTGCAACACCACCGGCGTTTACAGCCTTGCCTGGTGCGAAAATCATCTTTGCTTCGATGAACTTGTCGACAGCCTCTGCCGTGCAACCCATGTTACTTACTTCTGCTACAAGGAGAGTACCGTTCTTGATAAGCTTATCTGCGTCTTCGCCTGATACCTCGTTCTGTGTAGCGCAAGGCAGTGCGATGTCAACTTTCTGTTCCCAAGGACGACGACCGGCAAAGAATGTTGCCTCCGGATACTTCTCTGCATAAGGAGCACAGATATCGTTGCCTGAAGCACGAAGCTCGAGCATATATTCAATCTTCTCACCTGCTATACCTGTCGGGTCATAGATGTAGCCGTCAGGACCAGAGATAGTGACAACCTTGCCACCCAGTTCTGTTGCTTTCTTTGCTGCACCCCAAGCCACATTACCAAAGCCTGACAGAGCAATTGTCTTGCCCTTGAGGTCGATGTTGTGGGTCTGGCACATCTGGTTCACGAAGTAAAGAGCGCCATAACCGGTTGCTTCCGGACGGATGCGGCTGCCGCCCCATTCGAGACCCTTACCCGTGAGAACACCCTGGAACTGATGTGTGAGCTTCTTATACATGCCGAAGAGGTAACCGATTTCGCGTGCACCAACACCGATATCACCAGCAGGAACGTCCTCGTCAGGACCGATATGACGATAGAGCTCGGTCATGAAAGAATGGCAGAAACGCATAACTTCTGCATCGCTCTTACCACGTGGTGAGAAATCAGAACCACCCTTACCACCACCCATAGGAAGTGTTGTAAGAGCATTCTTGAATGTCTGCTCGAAACCGAGGAACTTCAATATTGAAAGGTTTACTGATGCGTGGAAGCGAAGACCGCCCTTGTAAGGACCAATGGCAGAGTTGAACTGTACGCGGTAGCCAATGTTCACCTGTACGTCGCCCTTGTCGTCAACCCATGGCACACGGAAAGTGATGATACGCTCTGGCTCTACCAAGCGCTCAATAATACTTGCCTTTTCAAATTCAGGGTGCTGGTTATACACTTCTTCTACAGATAGTAGCACCTCACGAACTGCCTGAAGATACTCTAACTCACCTGGATGCTTCTGTTCCAGCTGCTGCATGATGTTATTTACATTCATAGCTTGACTTGTGATTTATAGGTTTGTAGTTTACAAAATGTTATTGATTCTGATGCAAATATAGTTCATCTATATGAAACCACCAAAGAAAATCACAATAATTTTTATTGCGATAATACAAAATGTCAGGCGCTTGCCTTTATTTCTCAAAACGTTTATTTACAATATGATAGTTTATTGTTGATGTTTTTACATTATCAATACTAATTTACCGACGTAAATAGTAAAATTATAATTAAAAGCTGCGTTTTGATTATTAGTGCGTAGCTCGCAGAATTTTGCGTTAAACCCAAAGCGTCATTATGCTGCGTTATGTCTTTTCTTTGGATTTTTGTCTTCTCTACTATCATTTTTCATTATCTTTGCAAGCAAAAAATCTTGTGTTTATGACAATCAGCGTTATCGGTAGTGGGAAAATAGTAATGGAAGTTCTTGAGATGTTACGTGCGGATATTCCGACAATAATACCTATGTCTATATATGCTCATAGCAACATAGACAATGCCAACAGGATAGCAGTGGAGTTCGGTATTAAAGAGGTATTTAACGACTATGACGAACTGCTGAGCCTTGATAAATCCGATTTCCTGTATATAGCGAACGTCAATACTGCCCATTATGACTATGCACGTCGTGCGCTGGAGGCTGGACGTAACGTCATAATAGAGAAACCGATATGTATGACACTCGCCGAGACGGAGCATCTTGTAAGTCTTGCACGCTCTAAACAACTAATGCTGATTGAAGCTGTCTCGCTGTTGCACATGCCGAATATTGAACTGCTTCGTGCAAAACTGTCGGACATCGGACGCGTTCATCTCGTAGAATGTGACTACTCGCAATACTCCAGTCGTTACGATCGTTACATGAACGGTGATGTCGCTCCGGCTTTTAATCCCGGGCAAGGAGGAGGGGCGTTGCGCGACCTGAACGTGTACAACATCAATTTCGTAATCGCTCTTTTTGGCGCACCACGTAATGTGAAGTATGTTGCCAACCGCGGATTCAATGGTGTTGACACCTCTGGCATACTCCTTCTTCAATATACCGACTTCCTATGTGTATGCTCGGCAGGCAAGGACTGCCACGGTCTGCCTTACGGACAGATACATGGCGAGCGTGGAGTGCTTCGTGTTGATGGACCTGTTAGCGTGCTAAATTCATTCTATACAGTATGCCATTCGGGTACAAAAAAGCATAATGTCAATACGTTCAAGCATCGTCTTGCCCACGAATTCGCGTCAATAGAGCGTATGTTCATGGCTCGCGATTATGCCGCATTCAACCGCTATCAGGACATCTCCCTTGCTGTCATGAAGGTTATAGAAGAGGCAAGCGCTGTATAAACCTTAAGCGAATGACCGTATTTGGAATAAACTGACACGTTCATTCTATGCGAGTTCGGTATAAGAAAGTTCTTGTAACAGTTGCAGATATCTTGTCAAGAACAGGCGTATGTAAATAAAAATCATCATCACGATTTTAAGCGAAATAGAAAATCAAAAGCAACGATTTGCCAAGTCAGCACGGCATAAAACCGTGTTTTCAAGAACCAACAAGAGCTAAAAACTGTCTAATTCCATGCTTTTTCGCTCAAAAAGCGGCGGTTCTTTATGATAAAAACAGCGGTTTCATCGGCAAGAAACGTAGGAATCAGTTTCAAGAAACGGCGGTTCTTGAAACTTATTCGTCTTGTTGTATACATCAAAATGTTCTATTTTGCTGATTACCAATGCCTTGTGCGTAACACCAAAAATAAGAGTTTTTCGTCAACGAACGACAACGCGCCTGCAAATATTGGCTGTATGCATGCTTAGAACAGCCTTTTTGTTAAGTTTATTCGCATAAACTGTAGGGGCGTGATTTATCACGTTCCATCTTGGTAATCACGTCGCAACGTCTGTTGGATTATTTTTTTTGGATTTCGGAACGTGATAAATCACGCCCCTACGCTGGTGCGTGCCGTTTTATTTACATATACTGATGTATACTTTCCGTGTTTATAATTGATGTTGCGTCAGCCGTAGGGGCGTGATTTATCACGTTCCGCCATTGCAATAAAAACTTTATATTTGCACATGTTATGTAAGGTTGCTGTCATTTACCGTGATGCTTGCTGAGCTTTAATCTTTACCATCCGTTTTGTTTTGACATTTGTTACAGTGTGGCAAGGCTGTAGTCATTTGCTGGTACATTTGCGGAGGTTGTGCAATGCGGAACGTGATAAATCACGCCCCTACGCTGGCGCATGCCGGTTGTTTTATGAATTCTTATCCCGAACTGAGATATTATTCTGCTTTGTGTTCAGCTTTTCTTTTACTGTCGGCAACGATTCCGACTATACAGGTGGGCGTTACTTTGTTGTCACTACGAGTGTCTTACCTGCACGGAAGTCTGCATCGTTGACAAGATATCCCTTTATCTTCTTTCCACCAGAAGTGATATCGGTGATTTTTCTGCCCTTGCCATGGCGTTCAATGATGAAGTTGCGTGCAGGAGAAGCCACGGTGATGCGGTCGAAAGTGTAGCGATGATAACCGCAGCGGAGTGTTGATGTGAGTTCTACGTCAATATCGTAGTCGTCGAGATGAACGCGATAGTAGCCCGGATGAGCTTCTTCGTTGTCGTGTGAAAACGTCGAAGCAAAGTTGTCGACTTTAATGCGTCTGCTTGCTACAGGCATGAATGGCACGTGCAGGAGGTTCCAATGTCCCTTGTTTGTGTGTGCAAAGCCACATATCGTCTTGTCCTCATACTGATAGCCGGAGCCGCTGTGATACTGTGTGACCGGCGAAAGTTGCACCATTGCATTAGGGAGGCTCACGCCGGGAAATGTCTCTCCTCCCCATGTACGCGTCTTTCGATGGCGTTCATAGTGCAGGTCGGCTTTGTCCCAGAGTGTTGTTGTGCCGAGGAAAGGGTTAACATAGTCTGTCAGATTCTGCGCGTGTAAGTCTGTAGATGATGCATAGATAAGTGCTAGGATAATGAAAAAAGTCTTCATAAATTTTGTGTATTCAGTTATTTTGCGTACTTTTGCAGTCGATTGCGATAAGGAATGCGCCTGTGGCGAAACTGGTAGACGCGCCAGACTTAGGATCTGGTGTCTTGCGATGTGCAGGTTCGAGTCCTGTCAGGCGCACGATAAGAGAGTTCTTCGGAACTCTTTTTTTTGTGTTTACAGTCTGCGAGTTGCCGTTGCCGGCAGCGTGGATAACAGATGATTACTCCACATTATTATATTGACATCTGCCGTGCTTTCTCTATGATTGTGTCTAAGCCATGCAACATGTCTAAGTCTTTCATAGAGCAGTACACATCAGGCTCAATGCCATTCTCCGTTGATATGCCGTCGGCGTCATACATCGGACATGCCGAGAACCTCACTCCCCAGCCGTTTGGCAGCTCACTTGAGAACGGCAGTCCTGCTCCGCCTCCGGTTCTATCACCTATGACGACGGCGTTAGGGCATCGTTTCATATACTTCACGAACTCGTTTGCCGCAGAGAATACTCCACGATTGGTGAGCACGAAGACAGGCTTCTGCCAACGTATATATGAGCTTGGCTCAATATACTGCTCCTGTAGTTTAGAGAAATCGTTATGTCCGCGCCCAGTCTTATGCTGCATATAACCGACAAGGGTCTTCTTGTTGACGAATCGTGACGCAAGGATCTCCGCCGAAGTCATCATACCTCCACCATTTTCGCGCACATCGATGATAAGGCTGCGGCATGACATGAAGTGAAAGAGAATATCGTCGATATTTCCATTGCCCGGCTGGCTGCCAAACGACGGGATACGCATGTAGCCGATGTTGTCGTCGAGTATCTTATAGTATATACCTGCAGCGATGCGATAGTCTGTACCTATATATCTTTTATATAAGGTCTCGTCGAAGTTTACAGGGTAGTCTTCTTTCCACGACCAGTTGCGTCCGATATCGAAAGCGGAATACAGATTCACATGTCCGTCGCGCAGTTCGCCGAGCATTTTTGTAAGTACTTCAAACAGCTGTTCGCTATTTGCACCTGCTACCTGTGGTGCATAACGGGCGTGTACCTCCTGCCAGTCTACTCCGAGAGACTGCTTCTTCAGGTCGAAGAAGCAATAATGTTCGTCCATTATTTTCCATAATGCTTCGAAGTTGCCGCTGTTATCGTCGTTGAACTGCTCTTCGTCTATACAGCTGACGGTACACACCGACAGAGCCAACAGACAGAGAACGGCAAATATTTCTTTCATTTTAATATACATATCCAATTACTATGCCTCGTGTGATATTGTTGTGCTTCAAGTTATTAAGTTCCGACTGACGAATATCGCCGAAGTATCCTACGCGTATTGCGCTGTCATTATTACCCAGAGGAATGTCGATTGTCAACTGATGTGTGAACGACGGCGCATTGAATGGGTGCGTCAGACAGATGTTGTTGTCGTAGTTGCCACGTGAGAAAATCTCATAGTATGACTGTCCGTATGCTGGCGAGAACTGTGTACCGATGAGCGGAACAGAACATTTGTACGTCAGCCAGAAGCTGCGTCCCCACAATTCTATGAGGTAATCAATCTTTGCTGTCGGCGCTATGTTAAGCCCGGTGTGGAGCTGTGCAGGGTTGTTTCCGTTACGTGTATTGTAAATTCCGCCTAAGAATGCCTCCGCCGCACCACCAAGACTGATTAATAAGTTATAGTCGGTGAACCATGTTCTGTACAGTGCGAACTTCAGCATGTACTCTCCTGCGAGCATCTTTGCGTTCTCAGAACGTGGCTCCGTCTTTGAGAATGAGCCTTGTTGTGTCCACTCATGATGAAAGCCCATTCCCTTGTGGGTAATGATATTATTGTGTATGATACGCATTTCTGTGCCTGTGTATCGTTCGGGAGAGAGATATGTGTCGAGCTGTGAGGAACGTCCCATACCAATCATTATTGCCTGTTCCTGTGCATTCATAGGAAGTACGAACAGCAGTGATAGCAGGAATGTATTGATTACACGTTTTATTTCGTTTGGCATTTCTGTTGTTTTATTATTTGTAATTATGGTCAGAACATAGAGAACTGTCCGTCGTCGTCGACTTTAAAATTCAGCACATTGTCGGCAGCAGTGTCCTGCTCTGTCTGTTCTTCCGTTTCGTCTTTTGTTTCCTCTTCTTCCGTAGTGTCATCGTCTTCCTCTGCGGCAGGCTCCGGGAAGCGTGTAGGTTTGAGTTCCTCTATCTTGGAAATGTCCCATGTGGAAATTCGTTTGCCCTTAGCTTTGAATCCCTTCACCTGAATAAACTGCTCCACATCTATCTCCATCGCCTCACGGAAAGCGTCGTTTCCTCCGAATGTGACCTTAATTAACGGGTATACCTCGTCGGATAGCAATGCAAGTGTGCTCTCCGGGTTCTCGCCAACGAAGCTCTGGTGCTTCTTTGCCACTTCCATCTGAAAGCGTTTTATGTAAGCATATCCTTGATTGTCGGCATCATACACTACGGCGCTCCACACCTTGCCATTATCGAATTTCTCGATTCTCATGATGTTATCCTCGTAGTGGTTATTGACATCATAGTTGGTGAAGTAGTATTCTCCGTTCGTCAGTATGACCAGAATCAGGTCGTCCTCCTTAAACTCGCCGAGCAAACGACCGTTGCCGTCGTAGTTTATGCGGTTCACGTCAGGGTCGTACCATACGTTGCGACCGCCGAGAGTTGACCGTCCCTGGCTCTTCATGCTGATGCGATGGACATTATATTTCGTCATCAGATTACCCTTCGACGAACGTCTTTTTATCAGAATGTCGGATAAATCGTAGTCGATGAATATCCTACGGAGTTTAGGGTTTGTCTCAAGCGTTACCTTTATCACCTCTGCCTCGCCGTTCGGATTGGCGGTGAAATACAGAACCTTTGACCCCGGAGCACCTTGTGTGAGGTCGTATTCCTTGTCGCGCGTTATTGATGTGACGTAAAAGCGTTTAACATAGCAGTAGCCTTGTTTTCCGTTACGATATACTGCATTGTAGATTGTGCGCTGGTCGTTCTTCTTGAACACCTGCACATACATCACGTTCTTACCTACGAATATTTTTTCTGCAACCTTGATTACTTTGTATTTGCCGTCTTTATAGAAGACTATGATATCGTCGATATCCGAACAGTTGCAAATATACTCGTCTTTCTTCAGTCCCGTGCCGATGAATCCTTCCTGACGGTTTATGTAGAGTTTCTCGTTTGCTTCTACGACCTTGGCAGCCTCTATTGTATCGAAGTTGCGTATCTCTGTAAGGCGCGGATGCTCGTCTCCGTACTTGTTCTTTATGAACTCGAACCAACTTACTGTGACGTCTTTCATATGCTTCAGGTCGTGGTCGATACTCTTCACTTCCGCCTTTATCTTTGCTATGAGTTCGTCGTTCTTGTCTTTGTTGAACTTCAAGATGCGCTGCATTTTTATCTCCATGAGGCGCAGGATGTCGTCGCGTGTCACCTCACGAATGAGCGATGGCTTGAACGGCTCGAGTTTCTGGTCGACAAAGGTGATTGCAGCATCCATGTCGGGTGCTTGCTCGAACTGTCGCTCCTTATAGATTCTCTCTTCGATGAATATACGTTCAAGAGAAGCAAAGAAGAGTTGTTCGAGGAGTTCGGCACGGCGTATCTCGAGTTCTTTCTTCAGAAGGGCGAGAGTCCGGTCGGCTGAATGTCGAAGCACATCATTGACAGTAAGGAAGCAGGGCTTATCGTTCTCTATGACACAGCAGTTGGGACTTAGGTTTATCTCGCAGTCGGAGAAAGCGTACAGGGCATCTATGGTCTTGTCGGACGATATGCCCGGCGTGAGATGAATGAGTATCTCCACCTGAGCCGCCGTCAGGTCTTCCACCTTCTTGGCTTTAATCTTACCCTTGTCGATAGCCTTCAGTATAGAGTCGATGAGTGTCTCGGCAGTCTTCGAGAATGGTATCTCGCGGATGACGAGAGTCTTGTTGTCGAGTTTTTCTATCTTCGCACGTACTTTCAGCGAGCCGCCTCGCTGACCTCCGTTGTATTTCGATACGTCAATAGAGCCGCCGGTAGGAAAGTCGGGATATAGATTGAAGTCCTCTCCGCGCAGGTAACCGATGGCTGCGTCGCAGAGTTCATTGAAGTTGTGAGGCAGGATTTTCGACGACAGCCCCACGGCGATGCCCTCTGCTCCTTGCGCGAGCAGCAGCGGAAACTTAGCCGGAAGGGTTATAGGTTCTTTGTTTCGTCCGTCGTAGGATAACTGCCAGTCGGTTGTCTTCGGGTTAAACACCACGTCGAGAGCAAACTTTGTCAGTCGCGCCTCGATATAACGTGGTGCTGCGGCACGTGCTCCGGTGAGTATGTTTCCCCAGTTTCCCTGCGTGTCGATGAGCAAATCTTTCTGTCCCATCTGCACGAGGGCATCGCCGATAGATGCGTCACCGTGAGGATGAAACTGCATTGTATGTCCCACAATGTTTGCCACTTTGTTGAATCTGCCGTCGTCCATGCGTTTCATAGAATGGAGTATACGTCGCTGAACGGGCTTCAGTCCGTCCTCGATATTAGGCACGGCACGTTCAAGAATCACGTAAGAGGCATAATCCAAAAACCAACTTTGGTACATCCCGCTGAGGTTGTGTACCACAGAAGAGTCAAAACGGTTGGCAGGCTGATAATCGGAATGAGCATTCGTCCTGTCGTCAGATTCGACTTCTTCATTGCTTATGTTTTCTTCTATTTCTTCAATGTCCTTCGTTTCGTCACTCATTGTAGTAATATTTATTGTTACAAAGGTAATCAAAATTGACGGAAAAACAAAAAATGCCCTGTCTTTATTATTCTTTATGCCGTTTTTTCCGTATATTTGCACTTGACAATTTCAGTTGAACACTAATAGTTTCAGGATAATTAAACCCAAAACGGTCAATAGATTCCTAAGTGATTTCGTCTGATTGTTGAGTAGATCAGCAGTCTTGTTACCGCAGGCGTAGCGGGCTACGACAAGGTAATAAGACTGCTAAGATGCCACACAAGCGGGCGAAAGCAGTAGGAAAGCTCTTGATCTTTGATAATAGAACTACACCGTGGTCTATTGACCGTTTTGGGTTAAAGCAGGCATATACGGTTGTGCCGGCTTGTTGTCCGAGCATACAGAATATAGCGATGGCGAGAAGACTCTCAAAGAAAAAGATATCAGTATGGTTGCTGCTCCTTGCAGTATTTTTGTTTTTCAGATGTGGTGGACCGAAGGCGGTGACGACATCTGTTAAGAAAGTGTTTACAAGGAGCGAGAAGAATACAAACGCAAAACTCGCCGCGAACGACCTTAATATCGACCCGACACTTGCTCATAGGCTTGATTCTTTCGTCAACGCGACCAATCGCCTTGGCACACTCGGTGTCTACATCTATGACGAGACAGCCAGCAAAGAGGTCTACGGCTATCGTGCCGACACACTCATGCGACCGGCATCGAACATGAAGATGCTCACATCCATTGCCGCCATACGTAAGTTAGGTCCCAATTACAGGTTCACGAGCGGTGCTTACATGAATGGCAGAAAATATGGCGACGTGCTGACTGGTGACATAGGATTTAAGTTTACATTCGATCCCTGGTTTGATTCTGTGAAACTGCATGACCTTACGTCGTCGTTTGCAAAGGAGGGAATACGTCGCATTGACGGTCGTGTGATTGTCGATATGGTGATGCGCGAGCCAATGCAGCACGAGGAACACTGGACTGTGGGCGACCTGAAGACACGTCGTCTCGGTATGCTTTACCGCGGAGAAAAGCGCGTACTCAACGAGGTGAGGTATGCACTGCGTGCGCATGGTGTGAATTTTTCCGACTCTCAGGTGGTGATTTCTAAAATTCCAAAAGGCTCGCGTTTACTCGCAAAAGTCTCATCGCCGATGTATAAATCTTTGGAGCTTGCTATCAATAACTCTTCCAACGAACAGGCAGAATGCCTTAGTTTTGCCCTTTCCGGACTGCATCTCAGCGGTCAGAATTTCCGTGAGGCAGGTACTGAGTATCTTCGCACATTCATATCGAAGGAGCTTGGTGTCAATCCCGACGAGGTCAGTGTCATCCACGATGGCTGCGGGCTGTGTGTCCACGATAGGCTGACACCGCGGTTCCTTGTACGTCTGCTGCACTATGCCCGCAGACATGAGTATATCCATAATATGCTGGCAATGTATATGCCTGTGTCGGGAAAGACCGGCACACTGCATAACCGCATGCACCGCGAGGCAGTACGTGGAAAGGTGAAGGCAAAGACCGGCACGCTGACACGTGAGGACGGCATCACCTCGTTGGCAGGATATGTTGTAGGAAAGAATGGTCACACGCTCTCATTCGCCATTATTCAGAATGAAGTTCCCGTGGCTGATGCCCGTCTGTGGCAGGATCGTTTTTGCGAGCAGTTGCTGCAATAAAAACAAAGAACTATGGAATGCGAAAGCAAAACACCCTATATTGGTCGTGCAATACAGGGTGTTTTGGTACTGCAATATAGGGTATTTTGGTCGACCAAAATAGGGTGTTTTCCAAATGACTGACAATGAGACTGTTACAAAGGTGCTGCGGATATGGATTTCCGGTTTTTCAAAAACAGTTTTTTGTGTCTATGAAATTGTATTCGTCTTTATATGTTTCATAAACCCAAAACGGTCAATAGATTTCTAAGTGATTTCGTCTGATTGTTGAGCAGATTAGCAGTCTTGTTGCCGTGGGCGTAGCGGGTTACGGCAAAGTAATAAGGCTGATAAGATGCCACACAAGCGGACGAAAGCAGTAGGAAAGCTCTTGTTCTTTGATAATAAAACGACACCGCGGTCTATTGACCTTTTTGGGATAAAAGAAAGCAGGCATTCTGAGCAATACGTAATGATAATTATTCCTAATAAATTTGGTGGTTCCACTGAATTTCAGTAATTTTGCAAGATGATTTTATAAATCAAATGTCTTTTTCCAGGTCGCTCTCATGGGATGGTTAGACAATCATTCCTTTTATTTATGTCGGCGATTAGGTAACGATAACAATAAAAAAACAATAATATGGCACAGCAAGAAGATGTTTTCAAGAAGATTGTGAGCCACTGTAAGGAGTATGGCTTCGTGTTTCCAAGTAGTGATATTTACGACGGTTTAGGTGCGGTCTACGACTACGGTCAGATGGGTGTTGAACTGAAGAACAATATCAAGCAGTATTGGTGGCAGTACATGGTACTCGTACATGAGAACATTGTAGGCATCGACTCTGCTATTTTCATGCACCCGACTATCTGGAAGGCTTCCGGACATGTTGACGCTTTTAACGATCCTCTCATCGACAACCGCGACTCAAAGAAGCGCTATCGTGCCGACGTTCTCATCGAAGACCAGATTGCAAAGTACGACGAAAAGATCGACAAGGAGGTGGAGAAGGCACGCAAACGTTTCAAGGAAAACTTCGACGAGGCGCAGTATCGTGCAACATCGCCACGTGTACTTGAGCTGCAGGAGAAGCGCGACGCCCTTCATCAGCGTTTTGCCGATGCCATGAACGCCACCGACCTTGAAGGACTGCGGCAGATTATCCTCGACGAAGAGATTGCCTGTCCTATCTCCGGCACACGCAACTGGACCGACGTGCGCCAGTTCAACCTTATGTTCTCTACAGAAATGGGATCTACGGCAGAAGGTGCAAGCAAAATCTACCTGCGTCCGGAGACCGCACAAGGTATTTTCGTGAACTATCTCAACGTTCAGAAGACCGGTCGAATGAAGATTCCTTTCGGCATAGCACAGATTGGCAAGGCGTTCCGTAACGAGATTGTCGCTCGTCAGTTCATATTCCGTATGCGTGAGTTTGAGCAGATGGAGATGCAGTTCTTCGTAAAGCCCGGCACAGAACTCGACTGGTTCGAGACATGGAAGAAACGTCGTATGGCTTGGCATCAGGCACTCGGTTTCGGAGCAGAGAACTATCGTTTCCACGACCACGAGAAGCTCGCTCATTATGCAAATGCTGCTTCTGACGTAGAGTTCCACATGCCGTTTGGTTTCAAAGAGGTCGAGGGCATCCACTCACGTACCGATTTCGACCTGTCACAGCATGCAAAGTTCTCAGGCAAGAAGATAGAATACTTCGATCCGGAGCTTGGCGAGAGCTACACACCATACGTCATAGAGACATCAATCGGCGTTGACCGTATGTTCCTTTCGGTGATGTGTCACTCCTACGAGGAGCAGAAGCTCGAGAGCGGAGAGACACGTACAGTGTTGCATCTGCCTGCAGCACTTGCTCCGGTGAAGCTCGCTGTGTTCCCACTCACTAAGAAAGACGGTCTGCCGGAGAAGGCGCGTGAGATTATCAACGACCTGAAGTTCCATTTCAACTGTCAGTATGAAGAGAAGGATCAGATAGGAAAGCGCTATCGCAGACAGGACGCTATAGGTACACCTTACTGCGTTACCATTGACCACCAGAGCCTCGAGGACAACACAGTAACACTGCGTCATCGTGATACAATGGAGCAGGAACGCGTGAACATTAACGACCTGCGTGCACTCATCGAGGACAAGGTGAGTATTACAAGTCTTCTTAGAAACCTTGAATAGAATAGATTATGAAACACGAAAAAATATTTTATCTCATCGCTCTGCTGTTCATGACGCTTACCATGGCGTCGTGTTCGGAAAACGATAACACCGTAGAGGAATATCCAAACTGGAAGGCAAAGAACGAGGTTTACTTCAATACACTCTATGCTACAACACAGCAGAAGATTGCATCAGGTGATACTTCGTGGAAGATAATACCTAATTTCTCGCTTCAGTTACCTGAAAAAAATATAACTCTCAAGCCGGAGAACAATATCATCGTTGAGGTCCTGAAGGAGGGAAAAGGTTCGGGGTGTCCTATCTACACTGATAATGTGCGCTGCCACTATATGGGGCGTCTGCTTCCTTCGACAAGTTATGCTGACGGTTTAGTCTTCGACAAGTCATATTATGGCACATTCAATGAAGCAACGGCTAATCCGGCAACATTCACCATCAACGGCGGTCTTGTCGACGGCTTTGCCACTGCCATGCAGAATATGCACATAGGCGACAAGTGGAGGGTTTATATTCCTTATCAGTTAGGTTATGGCAAGAAGGGGGCGAAGACGATTCCTGCGTATTCTACTCTGATTTTCGAGATAATCCTTGTGAGTTATTATCGGGCAGATGCTGATGTGCCGAAGGTAAATTAGAAAGGTTCTGTATATTCTTTTGGGGCATATTGTGATTTTATGCAAATCTTTTTTGTGGTCGGACATGTTGATTGCAGAGGTTTGCACTGCCTGAAATTTTGGAAAAAAGACAGGGAAGAAAGTCGGAATATGACTGAGACGATTAGACATAATCCCTAAACGTTCAATAGATTCCTCAGTGATTTCGTCTGATTGTTGAGCAGATTGGCAGTCTTGTTACCGTGGGCGTAGCGGGCTACGTCAAGGTAATAAGGCTGGTAAGATGCCACACAAACGGGCGAAAGCAGTAGGAAAGCTCTTATTCTTTGATAATAAAAATGCACCGCGGTCTATTGACCGTTTTGGGATAATCAAACCGAATATACAGCAACGGTGTAGGCAAAACCTGCCGTTAGTTATACATATTTATATATATAGCAGTGACGTCGAGAACACCTCACGTTGCCACTGCTCACTCACATAAGATTTGAAAGATAGCGAAAAACTCCTTGCGAAGATACGCGATGGGCTGGACTTGACGAGCGGCGAGAAACTATGGCTCATTATCAGCCTTAGTATTCCGTCTATATTAGCGCAGATGACATCTACGTTAATGTTCTTTATTGATGCCGCCATGGTAGGCGCCTTGGGAGCAGAAGCATCAGCATCTATCGGTATCGTGGAGACCACTACATGGCTCTTCGGCTCTCTCAATGCCGCTGCCTCTATGGGATTCGGCGTGCAGGTGGCGCAGGCGATAGGTGCCAAAGACTTCGTCAAAGCCCGTCAAGTGGTACGCACAGGTCTTGTGGCAATACTCTGTTTTACTCTTTTCCTTACTACGCTGGCTGTATCGGTACACTCTAAGCTGCCGCTGTGGATGGGTGGAGGAGAAGATATCGCCCACGACGCATCGCTCTACTTCCTTATCGTTTCCCTCTCGCTGCCCCTTTATCAACTGGCGAATTTCTCTACGAATATGCTGAAGAGCTCCGGAAACATGAAGATTCCTTCGGCTCTCAACATCCTTGCCTGTGTGCTTGATGTCATATTCAACTATTTCTTTATCTACATCTGTGGCTGGGGAGTGCCTGGAGCCGCCTTAGGTTCATCGCTTGCAATCCTTATCCCTGCCGTCATTCTGGCTTATTTCGCTTATTGGCGCTCGCCGATGCTTGCTTTATGGAGAGAGAAAGCCAGTTGGCGCCCGAGGAAAGAATATCTGAAACGTGCCTTCTTCATCGCCTCGCCTATGGGATTACAATACTCGCTGATGAACATCGCACAGATGATTTCGACCGTCATTGTTGCCCCACTTGGCAATTTCGCCATTGCGGCAAACAATTTCGCTATCACTGCCGAGGCTCTCTGTTATATGCCCGGTTACGGTATTGCCGATGCAGCGACGACACTTGTCGGGCAGAGTATCGGTGCAAAGCGAGTAGACCTATGCAAGAGCCTTGCGTGGCGTTGTGTGGGATTGGGCATGCTTGTGATGAGTGTCATGGGCTTTATCATGTATGTCTTTGCACCGGAATTGATGGGAATGATGACACCTGTCGATGAAATTGTGCATCTCGGAGTTGCCGCTCTACGCATAGAGGCGTTCGCCGAACCGATGTTCGCCGCTGCCATTATCAGCAGCAGTTGTATGATTGGTGCCGGCGACACGCTCATACCTGCATGCATGAACTTAGGCACGATGTGGGGCATACGTCTCACACTGGCTTATTACCTTGCCCCTATCTGGGGACTTACCGGTGTCTGGACGGCAATGGCGATAGAGCTTTCTATGCGTGGTCTCATCTTCCTCGTGCGACTGTTCAGAGGCAACTGGCTGAAAATAAAGGTGGCAGGAGTTCCCGCCACCTAAGTATTTTTATTCTATCAAAAACCAATACTCGGATATATCTCAGGCTTAGTCGACGAGGATATGACGGCATGCTGCATCCCATGACCATGGGTAGAGTGTGGCAGCTGTGGCGTAATAGTTATAGTGTCTTATACTAAATGGCGTATCAATTCCTCTCTATCGCCATGAAGCATGTCGACGACGGGAATCTCAATCATTGTGTATGCGCCAGGCTGCTGCTTCATTGAAGCGCGTGCAACATTAACGAGTACCTGAGCTGTAAGGGCGGGGTTGTTGACCTTCATGTTGAACTCGAACAACTGGTTGTTGGTCTTGCCCGAAACACCCTTACGTGTGAGGTTTACGCCGTGACCTACATCGTTGAGGTCGTCAACACATTTCACCTGCTGCACGTGGGTCTCATCGTTCACGAAGTAAGGATCAGCCTTGATAGCCGCCTCAACCTTCTTGAAGTCTGCGCCTTCCTCGAGTTCCACATAAACCATACGACGGTGAATGCCCGTACCTAAGGGAATCGTTATTGACAGTGCGTCGCGCACACCTTCGATGGCACGTACTGCCACAGAGTGCCCCATTGAACGTCCGGGACCGAAGTTTGTGTAGCTGATACCCTTTGGTGCGAGACTTTCCATGAGTGAACGCACGATAGAGTCAGAACCCGGATCCCATCCGGCAGCGATGATACTGACGACGCCATGCTCCTTTGCCACTGCGCCAAGCGAACGGCGGAGGTCTGTAATTTGTGTGTGAATATCGAAAGAGTCTACCGTGTTGATGCCTAACGCGAGGCACTTCTTTGCCGTTTCCTCAACCTTACGCGTTGGTGTTGCGAGAATCGCCACATCAACATCATTCAGGCAGGTTATATCCTTTACTATGGTATACTTTGAAAGCGTCTCCGGTTTGTTGTCTGCACCACTGCGACTTACAATTCCTGCAATCTCGAAATCAGGTGCTGCCTCGAGTGATTCAATTGCGTAGCGACCGATGTTTCCTGTGCCGACTACAACTGCACGAATCTTTTTCATAATTAAATCTTTTTTTATGTCTGTAGATTTGTCATTTGTATTATTACCCCGCAAAAGTACAAAAAAAAAACTTTTTGAGCAAATGTTTTTTTATTGTTTGACATGACACCGTTTTGCATCCCAAATCGATCATTAGATTCCTTGCCTGATTTCGTTTGATTGTTGAGCATATTAGCAGTCTTGTTACC
>CAJPPF010000002.1 GCA_905372445.1 uncultured Prevotella sp.
ATAAGAAAAATGAATTAAAAAACATTTTTTTGATTAGAAACAACCATCTTTTTACTCAAAAGAGATACATTCTGAAAAATAATGAGTAATTTTATGGCGTAATCAAGTTACATAAGCATGGAACGCAAGAAAATCAATCGTCTAAAGGTAGTTCTCGCCGAAAAAGGTATGACGAATAAGCAACTGGCAGAAATCTTGGATAAAGACCCTGCGGTTATATCAAAGTGGGTTACGAATGTAGCACAGCCCAATGTTGAAATGTTCATCCAGTTGGCAAAGATATTAGGGGTGAGAGTGGATGATTTGTTGTGGACAGAATAAAGAAGAACTATATATGGAAATGGAAATACAAATAAAAGACAATAAGATATACGCTCCTCTTAAAGACAAATGGCTCGTACTCAAGCCAGAGGAAAAGGTTAGGCAAACATACATTAAGAGGTTGGTGGATAGTTATGGCTATACTATTAGCCAAATGGACCAAGAAATACAAGTATCCAATTCTCAACGTGGACAAGGAGCTGCCCGCGCGGATATTGTAATTTGGAGAAGTAAAGAGGACAAAGAAGCAAATAAATGTCCTTTGATAGTTGTGGAGTGTAAAGCAGAGTCTGTTACGATACACAAGGAAGATTATTACCAAGGTATGAACTATGCTTCTTGGGCACATGCGGATTTCTTTGTAACGACCAACTTAAAAGAAACTCGTATCTTTAAGGTCGTAAAAGGGCAGATACCTGACAAATTAGATGAAATTGTAGATATTCCTGATTCAAAACAAGCAGACAATCAAAAGGAAGTGGATAAGTTGTTAAAACAGACAAAGGCTTTTACACGCGATGAGTTTTCAAAGCTATTGTTCAAGTGTCATAACATTATTCGCAATAATGACAAACTTTCACCATAAGGGGGGTAAAACGAAATGTGAGAAAACGAGATGAAGCGTAAATGCGTGATATACTTTGTAAATCAGAGAGTTAGGTTAATAGATGATGATGTACGGCGGCAAAACGAAATGTTACATCGGCTTTACATCTGCGTTACATTCGGGGTCTGTTTGAACAGTGTTTGAAGGGATAATGTTACACGGAATGCAAAAGAGGGCGATTTGAGGGCTTTTTCGGGCACAAATGGATAGATATAGGCATAGTGAGTTTGCAAGGGCACAGAGCGCAAAGAAGAGGGCTAAAACGGGGCATATCATCTTCCTGACGTCGGGAAGATGATAACGGTAACCCTAAAAAGACATGGGGGCGGAAGCCTCTTTTTCGTGGGTGGATTTTATTTTTATATGCTCAAAATATCGTATATAGTAATTATTTTGTATATTTGCATCCGAAAACAATACTTAAAGGATAGAAAAATGACAAAGGTTATACACGTGCATTTGATACAGGGGCGGAAGAACTATTACTTCGGCTCAATTCCGGCCATATACAGCGTTCTGACAGCAGATGAGATAGGGATAAAGCAGTGCTCACTGGAGCGCGCAGAACTGAGCAAAGGAGGTGTTGTATTGAATAAAAAGGCATACATCATAGCAGGGGAGTTAATCCGGTCAAAAACGACAAAAAAGAAATAAGTTTGAACGGCTAAAACGCTGATTGAACGATAGTTGAACGGTTTCCGACTGTTATTTGAACAGTTGGAAGTCGTTTTTGTGTTTTGGAGGACTTAAAGGAAGGTGATTTTAGGGCTAAAAATGACTTTGGGTTTACATTAGGGTTTGCGTTTGGGTTTGCAGTGTAAAACGAAATGTGTTGATTGGGTTTGCATTTGGGTTTGCACTTTTTATATGGTTTTGACCACATCCCCCCCCCTAATAATGACTGAAAAAAGTGGATTGACCCCGAATTTTGCCGTTTACTCCCCCCGTTTATTCCATATTGTAGGGGATATAATACCATTGTGAAAAATCCTGAATGATTAAGAAAACCGTGTATTTACAGGACTTTCGGGTCGTATTTGGGTAAATTTTCCCATAAAAAGTGTGCGTGCGCGCCATTCAGGAGCTGTAATCTCTTGCCATTTAAGATTCTGAAGGCAGCATCTGGCGGTAGCGTTCCTGTGTTGTATTCAACTGCTTGAGTATATTGTCCGATTGCGCAAAGACTTCATACTCTTTAAGTCCTTCTATGTCGTTAATTAAATAGTGAATTCGTTTAATCCTTGCAGGTTTTTGCACATAACTATTTATGACATCATCCCAGTATTCAATATATTGAGCGAGAGTTTTTGAAAAAGCGTCATCATGATTTATTGCAAGTTCCCTCCAGTTCTGTATTAGTATAGTTTCGTCTGCTGTTATCTGGGTATCGCATAAGCCATAGTAATATTCTCTCTGGCAATATCTAATTGCAATAAGTACATCATCATCTGAAGGATGCAACTTTCTAAGTTCCCCCTTAGCCCGTATAAATTCTTCATTAGATTTCTTGTAATCATAGAAGTCTTGAGTACCATTACAGAGTTCTCTATATGCTTTTAGAAAATCTAAAAAATGCCAAATGATAGTCTTCCTATTGCGATTGTGCTTATAATGAGGGATATATTTGTACGATTTTTCCATTCCCCCATTATAGCCAGAACCATCTACTTCATTAGACTCACTAACTACCTTATCAACAACATCGTATAGTTCTGCGATTTCCCTGTATGAAGCTTTTCTCCCATTCTCCTTCTCAAAGATGGACACTAAGGATTTCTTAACCAGATGTATTATATTAAAACTATTACCCATTAGTTTGCCTTTTTATGTTATACATAAATATAACTCTATTATATCATGCAGTTGATGCGCACTGAGGCTTTGACGAGTGCAAGTGCAGTGATGCGCCGGAACTCTATATCGCGTGGGGCGTGTGCTGGATTTTCTGAACCGAGGGTTACAAACGGCTCGCCCTGCTCGGACTTTCGGATATACTTTACCACAATGTAGTCGTCGCCGTCGATGTCGTATGAGAGGAGATACATTTCACCATATAGCAGGTTATTGATGTCGAGTGGCATTTGCTTATATAATATAATGTCGCCCGACTTGAGAAGCGGGTACATGGAATCGCCAACTATATGGATTGCACCATCGCACTTGGGCAGGTTGGGTATCTTGATGGTGTCGATGATGTTCTGCCGGTTGTTGTCGAAAAGTGCCCGTAACCCTGCCGATGCCTCGAAGTCATACAGATAGACCACCTGCGTTTCCTCTTTTTTTTCTGTGCTCCGCGGATGGTGTATGGGCTTCACCTCGACTTGTGGTTCTTCCCGTTCAGACTTGAGCATGGGTCCCTTGCCTGTAAGGAGCCATTCAGGAGAGTATCGGGGATAATTTTCAACTATTATTTGAATCCACTTGGACTGTATGTCTGTCCCATTTGATATAGCGCGTGAAAGCACGCCTTTACTTGTGCCTATTGAGCGCTCCATGGCACCTATTGTCATGCGCTCATTACTGGTTATCTCCTGTATTCTCGTTAAAATTGTCCCCATAAGTTGAAAATAATCCCTAAATTATTTGGATTGTTGAAAATTATCTCCTATCTTTGCAGCGTGTTAGTTTGATTAACACCGCGCCAAATATACAAAAAAATGGCGAGTTGTGCAAAAGTTGAACTATAAAAATAAAGTGACTATGGCTACAAAGAAAGTGTACGATGCGTGCTGCCGGTGCATACGTCAGATGAACCTACACCAGATAATGGGTGCAGACAGTAGGAAGATGACAAAGCCAGCGATGTCTTTTTTATTCGGAAAGACAGAACTGGTTACGGAAAAGGAGCTGATGCGCTGCAGCGAAAGCGAAAAGCGCCGTCACCTTATGGAGGACTATGTACTGCGCTGCACGTATATTGAACTGTATGCGGAGGTGAAATTTTCCATCGAAAGCCCCAGCATGGTCTGTCATACACAGAATGTCTAAGGAGCCGGCAAAGTCGTGGCATTGCTGAACGAGCGGTTCGACGGCAGTAATTCCCTGTTCAACGGTATCAGCTTTTGGCTCGTACCAGAACTGATAGATTACATTTATTTCTTCGGTCATGGGTGTTAGTGTTATAAACGGTGCCGAAAGATACGAAAAAAGTGTTGATAATCAAATAAAATAATAAAAGTATATGGAAAAAAAGATTTTTGTAAACGAGAAAGCCAAGGCACACCTCAGGAAGGTGTTCAAGTGCTCGAGCGTAATGGTGTGGTACGCGTTGACCTTCAAGCGGGACAGCGACCTGGCGCGAAAGATACGCTTCACGGCCTTGCAGCAGTTGGGTGGCGTGGCCAATTGGAAGCCCGAAGAGGTGGAAACGACGCATGAGGAAGCGGCACGGACGATGACATTGCACTTCGGCAAGCGCGTGCAGTTGGTGTATGACCGCAAGGACGGGAGCAGCCATGTGTTTGTGGATGGTTTGGAGCGCCGATGCGAGCAGGGCTTGGGCATACCGGAGTTTATGGCACTGACCGACGAGGTTGAACAGATGGCGATGAGCCTGTAAATGGAAATAGGGATGGAGTACTTCAACAAAATACTGTGCGTAACCTACGCGGAACTGACAGGAGGGAAGGAGGCTGTCATCAAGCCTTCTACCTTGCTCTCCAATGTCTGGCGCGGCAACATTGCCAGCGTTCACCGTGGAGGTGGCGAGGGCGGTCAGGCACTCTACGCATGGAGCTCACTCCCCACAAAATACAAGGAGCGGTTCGTGGCGAAGTACGGCGACCCGGAAGAGAAGATGAAGGAAGCGATGACGAAAGGCCGCATACGGCTTGACGGCGAGGCACGCAAGTGGTATGAGGCGTTCACCTACGAGAAGAACGGACAGACGGAACACCTGACTGAGAAACTGATAGAGGAGTACACCATCAATGCCAGCGTGCTGAAGGAACTGCTGCGTATGATGTCGCAGCGCAGGGCTATCCGTCAGAGCCTGAACGGAAGCATGACCGGAGCCTGGGAGGTTATCTACCAGAGCTCGGAGGCAATGCGTGAGGAGTACGGGCATACGCTGCCACAGAATGCTGCGAGGTTGAAGGCGAAAATCAAAGCTTTCAAGGCAGGCGGTTATCTGAGCCTTATCAGCGGAAAGATAGGCAACAGGAACACGCAGAAGATTACCGACGAGTTCGGACAGTTGTTGATAGCGCTGAAGCGTTGCAGGGTGCCAGTCTATACCGACACGCAACTTTTTGAAGAAGCGAACAGGCGTGCCGAAGCCAACGGCTGGAAGCCTCTGAAAAGTCTTAGTGGCATGAAGAGGTGGCTGAACAGCGCGGCAATCATGCCACTGTGGTATGACGCCGTATATGGCGAACAGGCAGCCCGTCAGAAGTTCGGACGCAAGCACCGCACGGCATTACCGACGAAGCGCGACGCGCTGTGGTACGGCGACGGCACGAAACTGAACCTGTATTACAGGGACGAGGACGGCAAGGTGCGGACTACGCAGGTGTATGTGGTGATAGACGCCATGAGCGAGGTAATGCTGGGTTGGCACATCAGCGACTCGGAGGACTACGAGGTGCAATACCATGCCTACCGCATGGCGATACAGACGAGCGGGCACAAGCCTTACGAGATAGTGCACGACAACCAGGGCGGGCACAAGAAACTAGATGCGGACGGACTTTTCAAAAAGCTCTGCCATGTACACAGAACCACACAGCCTTACAACGGCGAGTCGAAGACCATTGAGACCGTGTTCGGCAGGTTCCAGCAGCAGGTGTTGCACAAGGACTGGCGTTTCACCGGGCAGAATATCACCGCCAAGAAGATGTCGAGCCGCCCGAACCTTGAATTCGTCGAAGAAAACAAGGATAGCCTCTACACGCTTGCCGAACTGAAGGACGCATATACCCTTGCGACGGAGGAATGGAACGAGATGCAACACCCTGCCTACGGTACGAGACGGATAGAGGTCTACAAGGGTAGCGTGAACGAGGAGACGCAGGAAGTAACGGCACACGATATGGTGGATATGTTCTGGGTAACGGTGAAACGCATGAGTACCTTCACAGACCAGGGCATCACTGTAACCATCAAAGGACAGAAGCGGCAGTATGAAGTAATGGGCGTACCGGGCGTTCCCGACCATGAGTGGCGCAGGCAGCACACATACGAGCGTTTCGTGGTGAAATACGACCCTTACGACTTCGGCAGCATACGGCTTTATAAGAAAGAAGCCGACGGGAGCCTGCGCTTTGAGCGCGTGGCGGAGCCTTACTTGGTGGTACACCGTGCCATACAGGAACAGACTGAGGGCGAGGCAGCCTTCATTCGCCAGGAACAGGCCGCCAACACCGCCGACCGCATAGAGCGCACGGTGGCAGGACGGAAAATAGAGAAAGAACACGGCGTACTGCCAGAGCAGCACGGTCTGCGCAGCCCGAAGCCCAAGGGTATGACGGCTGCCGAGCGCAGGCAGATAGAACGGCGCACGGGCATCTACAGCCAACAGCCTGAGGAATACAAATTGGGCAGAAAGACCAAACAGCTGAGCCTTGAAGATTGGACGGAAACTGAGGCCGTGGTGGTGGACTTCAAGCAGACGGCAGGGAAACTTTGAACATTGAACTTTGAGGTTTGAACATTGAACTTTATAAATACAGAATTATGAAACTAACAAAGACAGAGAAAGAGCGGATACAGGAAGGGCTGCGGCAGTATGTGGCCAAGTTCCCAAGTCAGAACAAGGCGGCGCAGAGCCTCACGGGCACGAGCAGCGCCACGGTGAGCAGCATATTACAGGGCAAGTGGGAGAACATCAGCGACGACATGTGGCGCAACCTCGGCACGCAACTGGGTACCGGCACCGGCACAGACTGGCAGGTGGTGGAAACCAAAGCCTTCCAAGAGATGATATTTGCCATGCAGGATGCGCAGACGGTGAAGAATGTTACATGGGTAGTAGGCGAAGCCGGCTGTGGCAAGACTACCACGGCACGACTCTACGCCACGGAGCACAGCGAAGTATTCTATATCCTCTGTTCCGAGGACATGAAGAAGAGCGACTTCATTCGTGAGATAGCACGCCGCATCGGGCAGCGGACGGAAGGCTACAGCGTGCGCGAGTTGCTCGACCGCATCATCGACGATCTCATACAGATGGAGGCACCGCTGCTGCTCTTCGACGAGGCCGACAAACTGCCCGAACGGGTATTCCATTACTTCATCGACCTCTACAACCGATTGGAGGACAAATGCGGTATGATATTCCTCTCGACGAGCTACATCAAGCGGCGCATGGCTATGGGGCTGCGTTACAACAAGTGTGGCTACAACGAGATACACAGCCGTATCGGGCGCAGGTTCTTTGAACTGGAGCGGACAGATGCACACGATGTGCACGCCGTCTGCGTGGCCAACGGTGTAACGGATAAGGGCAGGATTTCGGAGGTGGTGAGAGATTCGGAAGCATACGAGTTTGACCTTCGCAGGGTAAAGAAGAGCATACACAGGGTGAAGCTGATGACGGCACAGCAGGCGGTCAAACAGCGTCTGAACGGTGATAAAACAGTGAGATAATGAGTAGGGCGATGAGTGTAACGGATATGCTGAGAATGAAAAAGGAAACCTACCCCCTTGAAGGTGTATGGGCAGAAGCATTCGGTGAGCCGGAGCGGAACGGCGTATGGTTCATCTGGGGGCGCAGTGGCAGCGGCAAGACGAGTTTTACGATGGCCCTGTGCAAGGAACTTGCCAAATACGGTAAGGTGGCCTACGACAGCCTGGAGGAAGGATTCTCTCTGACGATGAAAAACGCCCTCGTGAAGGCCGGCATGCAGGATGTGGCACGGCGTTTCGTACTGCTTTGCGAGGGTATAGAGGAACTGGACGCACGGCTCAGCAGGCGCAAAAGCCCAGATATAGTGGTGATAGACAGTTTCCAATATACGCAGATGAGTTTCAAGGAATACCAGGACTTCAAGGATCGGCACCGCGACAAACTGCTCGTCTTCATCAGCCAGGCAGACGGCAACAAGCCAGCCGGACGGACTGCGGTGAGCGTGATGTACGATGCAGCCCTGAAGATATGGGTGGAAGGTTACCGGGCCATCAGTAAAGGGCGGTACTTCGGAAGCAAGGGGTACTATACCATTTGGGAGGAGCGTGCAAACATATACTGGGGTGGAGAAAAGTAAAAGGAAAAAATAAAGAAAAAGCATAATATGAAGAAAGAAATAGAACTGGCAAAGGCTAATGTTAATGAGATAGACTGGGAGCAGCGCCGGTATGAGATTGCCAAGGAATGTCTGCCAATGGTTTATAATATAGCATTTGAAATCGCCAAGAAAGCAGGTGTCGTTGAGAAGCCTAAAAACATAGTTGCAGTTGCTATAGACCTTGCCGACGTGCTTATTTCCGAACTGCAGAAAGAAAAGGACATCAAATAAAGTGTGATATATGAGTAAGGAAAGACGGATGATTGAAATTGAACCAGGTCTAATGACTCCAGGTGGACGTATGATAGACCATATCGAGAGTCGTGGGCACAGTTGTCCTTACTGTCAGGGCAATGGCTATCATTGGCAGGAAGATGAGTGGCGGGAACGCTACAAGCAAGAGTGCCCGATATGCAAGGGCAGCGGCAGGCTCGATGCCGTGGTAACCATTGAGTGGAAATCTGGGGAAAGTAAAAAGGTAAAAGAGTAAAGAAGTATGATAGATTGTAGAGATTATAAAAAAGGCCGTTGCCTCGGAAACTGTGACGGCATGGGTCATTTCCTATGTGACGAATGCAAGTGGCGAAAGCCGAAAAAAAGAAGATAATATGAGAAAGTTGAGATATTATTCGATGATACCGAATGACAAGCCGGAATGGCTGTTGAGGTTACAGATGGAAATCAGTCAGCATTACAGCCTCCAAGGAATGGAAGACACCATGGAGAACTGGAACAAACTGAAAGATTATGTGGATGCCAAGATCCTGGAACTGTATAACCGAAAGGATGTGATGGTGAGGAGCCAAATAGAATCGGCACTCATAACCGACGAAGGGAAAACGGTGCTGCATATCGAGCGAAATCGAAAGGTAGTTCAGACATATTATTTACAATAATTTAAATTTCAATGACATGGTAAACATTTTAGAAGAAATCAAGAAGCGACTACAAGTGTGGCATGAGCAGCGTGCGGAATGTATTGAGGCAGAGCGTCAGGCATTGCTCGACGCAGAGGCACGGGAAGCTGTGCAGGTAATGGAATTCAACAGCAGGCTGTACATCTGTGTACACGGCACACCACTGTTCGACATCGATATTTTCAAGAACAGCGTGGCCGAGGTCGTAGCCTGTGGCCGCAGCGCATACAAGGACTGGAAGGAGGAGAAGCTATGGGAAAGGTAAATATTGGGCCACGATATTATCGTGTTACTGTCCTCATTAAACCGGAAGGATTTAATAAGATATTATTAGAGGGAATTTTTGTTTATAGAAAAGGGGCATATACTCTCTCTGAAATCAAAAAGAAATGCTGGGAGTTTCTCAAACCACAGATAAACTTCGAAAAATACGATATAAACCCAGAGCAGGTAAGAATAGATATAAAACTTACATCGCTACCGTGTGATTTCTTGCTCAATGCAGATCAAAAATAGGAATTATGGAAAAAGGTTTTAATTACGCACGGTTTTATACCCTGCTGAAAAAACTGCCCGGCGCAGATAAGGAAACCCTTGTGGAGCAATATACCCACGGACGGACAGTCCATCTGCACGAAACCACCATACAGGAGTACGACGCGATGTGCCGCCAAATGGAACAGATAGTGGGCTATGACGAGCGGCACCGCAGACAGTATGACATTCTGCGCAAGGCACGGAGCGGCGCACTGCATCAGATGCAGCTTTACGGCATTGACACCACCGATTGGAACCGTGTGAATGCCTTCTGCCAGGACAGGCGGATAGCCGGCAAGCAGTTCAGGGAAATGGACACGGAGGAACTGAACGCCCTGAATACGAAGTTGAGAATGATTATTAGAAAGAAGTCAAACCAATAAAAACAAAGGACAATGGAAACAAAAGTAAACATCAAGGATTTGAGCAAGGAAGAGCGGGCAAAGCTACTAGCTGAGTTGCAGAACGAGGAGAAGCAGAACCGCATCGAGCGGCGTGAGACTTACGAGGGTCTGCGTGCTTCCTTTATGAAGGAGGTGGAGGAAAATGTGGTGGAAATCACGAACGCAGTAGGGCTCTTTAAGGAATGGCTTGCGCAGGAGGTTGAGGGGTTCGTAGCAATCATGAAGGACTACGGGCAGGTGCGGAAGAGCGACCAGCGCAGTTACACCATTACGGACGGCGACTTCCGCCTGGAGATAGCGAGCAACAAGGTGAAGGGCTTTGACGAGCGTGCGGACCTTGCGGCGGAGCGGCTAATAGACTACCTAAAGCGCTATATGAAAAAGAGCGAGAAGGGAGCCGACGACCCGATGTATCAGATGGCGATGACACTACTGGAGCGCAACAAGGCTGGCGACCTGGACTATAAGAGTATCTCCAAACTCTATGAACTGGAAGACAAGTTCGACAGTGAGTACGGCGAGATTATGGCCCTTTTCAAGGAGGCAAATGTGGTGCAGAAGAATGCAGTAAACTACTACTTCCAGAAACGTAACCCTGAATCGAATGTGTGGAGCCGGATAGAGCCGAGTTTCTGTCGGATGTAGCCTGAAACCTGTTTACAGGATTAACATAAAAGTCGCTAAATGAATGATTTAGCGACTTTTTGCATTTAATATCAATTAAATTTGTTATATTTGCCTGTCAGTTGTGTGTGTGGAGTATGAAAAAAGGCAGGAACAGTAATTTAATCGCATTGCGTGACGAGGCTTTGTGCCGTCGTTACTACTATTGGACGGAGGTACAACGTCTCCGTTTCGACGATGCGCTGCGTCTGCTCTCTACTCAGGAGTTCTTCATCAGCGAGGAACGCATTATGGCCATTATTCGGAAGAAGTGCTCAGAGTTGAAGGACATAGACGTGAGGCCTGTTCAGAAAGTACGCAAGCCCCACCTGACAGCGAAGCAACTTGAACTGTTCCAAGATACAGCCGTTTAATCCTCTGCAGCCGAGTCATCATGCAACTCAAACTGAAAGACATACTCATAAACCTTAATCATTCCCGGCAGGGAGTAGCATCGGCTCTTTGTACGGCACATCGGTCCCATATCCTGCGAGTGCAGGGAGTCCTGGAGTACGGTGTAGATATGGTTTGCCATGCGGAGGCGCTCGGCGACTTTTTCCGTAGTACTTGACCCTATATGTGTATCATCGTAACAGTCAATAGCCAGCCGTGCTGTAAGCGATACTATTCCTTTCTGCGTTCCCATGCCAATATCGTTCCAGTCCGCCTCCATATTACCTACGAGGGCACAGGGGAAAGTTACGGGGTAAGTATCCTCATCGGTTTCCAGTTGGCCGTAGTCCTCATCTACGAGCGAGAGTTCCGGCATTTCACGACTGATGAGTTCGAGGATTGAAATAAAAATCTGTTCCATATTGATTATAACTTTAGAATTTTTGTAATCTCCTGTTCTGTTTTCTCATTGATTTTTCTGGTGAGTTCCGCACTTTCTCCGAGGAACCTGCGCTTGGGTATCTTGATGCTTAACTTCTGCTTTTTGGTCAGAGCAAGGGCTTTCCAGAACCCTGCAGCAGCATTTTCCTTCGTACCGGCTTTCTTTGTTTTCCTCTTGTTTTTCTCCCTGCCCGTAGCTTTGTGATACATCGCCCAGGCAAAGCGGCGCATTTTGGGTGTTACCGTCGGATTGACGGTGCCACCCTCATTGTGTATGGCAGCGTATGGCACCTCGTTGGCGACCTTGACACGGTAATCTCCAGGCACATATTTTATAGACCCGAACAGATGGTTACGCCCAGAGAGAAGCGGGTCGTATGTTGCCGAAGCTGAACTGGAGCCAGAGTGTTGCCGTTTGGTAACAGACCACTTCTGCAACCCATTATTCACAAAGCCTCCTTTGCGGAAATTGTCCTGATAATGGTTCTTTGCCATACGCCCAACAATGACTGGGAGTTTCCTACGCATGAGTTCTCCCAGTTCCTTTTTATGCTGTTCTATGAGTTTTATGTAATCTTTTGCGTCCATAAATTTGTTTTTTCAAAAATAAGTTGTATATTTGCAGTGGTATGAGTCGATACTTCGGTTCGGCTCTAACCTCTACTCGGGGCTCAATGCCCCGTTTTTCAGTTATAGACATAACACTTATTACCATGTTTCACAATAATGACACGTTCTTTCCTTGATTGCTTCAAGTATCCGTTTACTGTTTGTGATATGGTTCTGCGTGATATAAATGTTGGAATCTCCAATATTATGTTATCAGCCTGCTGTTTGGCTGATTTAATACGGTTAAGAATATCATTATGATGTTTCTTTTTATCATTGGTATTTCTAACCTTCATCATACTTTTTCCGTCATATAGTTTTCCTCCTATATAGAAATCAGGATTCTTATTCTCAAATACTCCAGGGGGCAGTAATGTGCTTCGCAGCGCTTTTTCCACTGCATTCTCAGGGTCGAGCCGTGGCAGAAGATATACTTTGCTCCTAAGTTTGTCCGCAATGAATTTAGCCAGTCGTTCGTTCTCCTCTTTCTCATTCTCCCCATGATAGGGGCTTATGAAAACCATTCCCTTATATACTTCTTTGTAGGTTTCCACATTGGGCGGTGTAATGTGCGCTGCCTCAATATTCCTCAGCTTAGCATTGATGTACGGACAATGGCAACAGTCTTTTTTCCGTACATTGAAAAAATGCACGAGCTGGTCTTTTATGCCCGGCTTATAGAAAGCGCAATCCTTGCACGACTTGGGGAAATAAGGATGATCGTCAGAGAACAGCTGTGCCGTTGTTCCGGGGTTGCCCTTGAGTCCCGGTTGTGGTTTGTTCCTATCGGCACCACCGGCATGCTCCTGGCTGTCGGCAGGAACAGGCGTAACAGGGTCATCGGTGCTGGAGAGGCTGCACTTGCAGTTCCAGCGGTCGCCTGGGCGGTGATGATTCCAGAAATCGTCGTCGATGGGGCGGATGGTCCCCCAGTATCGCCGATGGTCCTCACCAGGGTGAACACTCGTCGAGGGCATCCACCTGAGGTTTGGCAGCACATCAGCTTCGCGCCGGAACTGCTGCCAGTCGGCAGCCTGATGCGCCCTTATGACAGCCGTGTCGTATTCAGTCTTGAGCCATGCCCCACACTGATGCGAGGCAATGGGCATGACCTCCTTCAACCACTGGTTGAACGGTTTTAGAACACCGTTTAAGTCGAGCAGTCGCGCCGCCATATCGTTCTGTGCCCGATGTACCTTGAAAGCCGAGAACACATCTCCAGAGTGCCGCAGTTGCTCGTAGAAGTCATGATCGGGGTCGGTCACCGTGCGCGGCTGGAAACCCTCATCGGCAGCCTGATGGAATATGCCGCTCACGGCTCCATAGAGCAGCGGTTCAATACCCGTCTTTATATTGAACTTCTTGCGGTAGATGTTGCCGAGTGCCCTTACCAGCAATTCTTCATCGAATTGCAGACTGGCGACAGGTGCCTCATCCGCGTCGAAGTAAATATGATTGACTACCAGTCTAAAGGAGCCCCGTCCTGCGGGGCTTTCACGAAAAAAGAGCGGAGACGGTCTTTCAACTTGGCACTTTTACCTTTGGGATTTTGCTCCTTGCCCGTGTTCCCTTCCTCCTCTTCTTCCTTTAGCTGTGTCATTGCCTGTTGCCGGATTTTCCTTTCTTCTTCCTGACGCTGTTTCTGCCGGTCGTAGTCCTTTGGTTTCTCTATGCCAAATTTCTCATAGAGGTAATCGTCATCGATAGGGAGCGAGAAAGTCGTATGCAGCTGTGTAAGGACGCTCATCTCCGTATTGGGATCAACGTCTTTCTTTTCAGGGAAGCAGAACTTGCCCCCGGAGGTGTCAATACCCATGTGGGAGAAGATGTCGGTCATATCATAGTTGAGTACATTGAGAACATATTCCCTGTCGGCCTTGGCCACATTGTCCTCCACTTTCTTATGCACTGTTCCGAGTGCCTGTGTACCATTCTCAGATGACTCGGTGGTGAGTGTGTTGCCAAGAATGAGCTTTGAAATTTCGCTGTTGCAACGCTCTACAAGACGCTCATAGACATCGGCAGTACCTGTCTTGTTACCAGCTTCCCGCAGCTGCAGCTCGGTGTCCTTGCCATGAATGAAGGTGGCGAGGGCTCCGATGGAGTTGGCGTCGTTGAGTGCCCTTGCGCGTGCCTCCTCATCGTCGGTATCGTAAATATATTCCTGAATAGGCATTCCGAACACCTCGGAGAACTGTGCCCAGTCGGCTGTGGTGTTGCGCTTGTAGATGACCCATGGGGCTGCCTTGGCGAGCAGTCCGAGGTCGGCGTCGTTGCCCACGAAGAGCAGGTCGGCGAACTCTTCCCAGGGTGTGCCGTGAATATCAGTCTGATATTGCAGTATGAGTTTCCTCACGGGTTCCACATGTTTCCGTGGTACGAGATCGTAGTCTATCCATTCTCCGCTCTTGAAAAACTGCATGAGCGAGAAGCCCCAGAAGCGAGCGTCAAGAATGTCCGCCACACAGCGGTAGAACCACGGCGACAGTATTTGCTCGTTGATGCTGTCATCGGGTTTTCCATCGCGTTGGAACTTTATGGCAGAGCACAGCACTGCATTCTTGCGTTTTTCGATGACACTTGACAGGTGGGTGTCAAGCAGTATGTCTGCGTAAAGGTCGTAGAGTTTTGTTCGCTGTGCATAATCAACATTCTCGGCAGCCTTGACCGCGCTCATAAAGTCGGCCGTGTCGATATTGAAACGCTTGGGCTGCGTGATACGGATAATGGCGGGCTGCCGCTGTCCCGGATGGGGCACGTTTCCACTGACGGTGATACGCCCTTTTGCATATTGTTCTTTATTCTTTCTGCTCATATCATAATCTGTTTATTCGTTTTGGATTGCTCTTGAACATCAATGCCGATTTTTTCGCTCTATCCTCCTCTGGCAGTAGCGGCGCGCCGTCAATGGAAACCTCCTCGTTTGCCACAGCCTTCATCCATTCCACCGCCCTCTCATAGCGGTCCTTGCGTACCTGTGAGAGTTTCTGCGGGTTGTGTATGCAGAATATGTGGTACACGGCAATGTCAATGACCATCATCAGTATAAGCTGGTTGCGCTCTTCGCCCGCTGCAGAGAAGATGGCGTTGCAGTCGTAACGTTTGGAGAGGTAGCCCCGCATCTCGGCGATGGCTCTGTCCTCGCAAATCTCAACGAGTGTTTCATCGTCCCTTACAAGCGCATCGAGGATTTCGCGGTGTACGCTTGCATCATAGTCCTTTATATCAACAAACTGGCTCATAATCTATATTTGTTTCTGTTTCTTACACTTCTTCGCGACTGCGTGAGCGGACGGTCGACCCGCTGTGCCGTCTCGTCAATCTTACGGTTTCCGCCCTCGACGGCATCAGGACCGTCGGCAGGATATTTGAGTGAGAGGGTAAAGAGTTTGAACTGGTCTTCCAGTTCCTTCATGTGCGGATTGTCGCGTTCTGCCTCGTTGAGAATCAGGTTACCCTCGCGGTTCATTGGTTCAAGGTTTGCCTCGATACGCGTTGCCTTGTCTGTCTTTTTTTCCTCATCACCCTGAATGTAGAGCGTGATGTTTTGTTCCTTGCGCACCTTGCGCACGAGCGGTCGGAACACCTGCTGGAAGAACGGGTCCTGAAGTTTATTGTTCTCCATCCAGCAATATACGGTACTGCGCCCTGCGACATATTCGATCAACTGGACATACCAGTCAATAAACTCGGCATTGAGAGCCTGTGCAAGGCGCGCCTTGATGACATAAAGTTTGCCGTCCCTCTTGCCCAAAAGCATGACCGCCTTGAAGGACTTGCCCTTTTTTCCTTTCGACTCACCCGGTGCAGGGTCGCCGTAAATGACGAGGAACTTGAACTTGGAAAGCGGCGGCACCTTGCCATATACCACTTGTTTGAAAATCTCGCCCTCCGAAATAGGATTGTTGAAATACTCATGCTGCTGCGAAAGCGTGGAAATCTTTGAGAGAGTGCGGTCGATGTGTTCCTCCGTATTCTTTTGCGGCCATGTACTCTTGCCGTTCTTGTCGCGTATGTTGATGATGTCCCAGTGGTCGGCAATCGCTCCCGCACGGGTGATGCAGCAGTCCCTTGCGATAATGTTACCACAAAAGACTATGAGCGTAGGCTCGGAGGTGGAGCGTGTAGGATAAAGTGCCTGTTCCCACCATTCCCACCGCTTCTGAATGATGTCGGGGTTCTTGGTGTCCTCATCAGTATCGAAGTCATCAACGAGCAGCACATCGGGGCGTATGGCCTCGTTACGGGAGCCACGAGGCGATTGTCCGGCACCGATAGCCCGAAAGGCAGCCCCCTGCTTGGTGATGAACTCGTCCTCTGTCCACATACCGATGGACTGCTGGCGGCCATAATAGGCAATGATGCGCCCATTGGCTTCGAGATTTCCCCTGTAAGGTGCCAGTAGCCGGATGGCGTTGTCCTTGCTGTTGGAGGTGAGGATGACATTGCGCTTGCGGTGCGTGAGGGTGAGGTACATAACGACGAACATCGTAATAGTGGATTTCGCCAGCTCACGCGACCATGAGAGCACCTCGTACCATTCCTCGTTCGCAATCAAACGACGGATAGCGCGTTTCTGAAAGTCAGCAAACTCATACTTGGCATAGTTGGGGAAGAAGTATTCTATCCACTCTATGGGGTGCGCCTCCAGATAAAGGCGGTGGCGTTCACGCTCGGCAACGCTCATCTCCTTATCAACAGGTGTGGCACGCATGATGTCCTGGCGGTACTTCTCCCAGTCCAGCAGCGCGTTTCTGTCAGCTTGCTTCATATATATGGGTGGGTTGAATGTTAATGTTTACAGGAGCGACTTAATAAATGCGTCCGATAATTGTGTGAGTTCCTTTGCTTTGTCGAGGTCTATGGGGCGCAGGAACTCGATAAACTTTGTCTGCACGCTGATGACATCAGCAATGCCGACATCGGTCTCCATCTTCCGGATAGCGGCAGACAACTTGCCAAGGATGTCCGCCTCGGCATTACTTGCGAAGCGTTCTCCCTCCGGCTTCTCAGCTATCTTCCGGTTTATCTCGGCTACCTGCCGATAGAGATTTGCTACTTGTTCCTCACGGGTAAGCGTGAGTCCGACCTTCTGCTCCTCCCATTTTCCATCGGCTATCCAACGATTGACGGTAGCGCGGGACACACCCACGCGGTCGGCTATCTCCTGCTGTGTGAGATTCTCCTTGAGATAGAGCGTTTTTGCCCATTCCTTCTTCTGTGTGTTGCTTAATTCCTTTGCCATATTTGAAAAATATAATGCAAAGGTGGCTTGTTTTTGTGGTGTTTGCAAATCGTGTCCGTATGATAAAACTTTGTATCGTAATAATTTGATTATAAGTATTGTATGATAAAAAGGCGATTTGCAAACTTGTGAAAACTCCCCCACCTTTGCATCGTAAAGTGAACCCACAATAATACGACAACGACAAATGAATAGATTTTTCAACATCATTCCCGGCGAAGACACCTGCTGCATCCTACTGTATGGAGACATAGGCGACAACTATGGAGCGGTGACGAGCGGACAGATTACCCGTGAACTCATGGCAGCGGAATCGGCATACAAGAATATTGATGTCCGTATCAACAGTGTCGGCGGCGAGGTTTATACCGGTATAGCCATTTTCAACGCCCTGCGTGCAAGCAAGGCGAACATCACCCTCTATGTAGATGGTGTGGCAGCGTCTATGGCGAGCGTCATAGCCCTTTGCGGAAAGCCGGTGTATATGAGCCGCTATGCCCGGCTGATGCTTCATAGCGTGAGTGGCGGTTGCTACGGCAACAAGAAAGACCTGAAGGAGGTGCTTGAGCAGATGGAGAGTCTAGAAGACACGCTGTGCCAGATGTATGCCGAGCGACTGGGCAAGGATACGGCGGCGGTAAAGGCTGCCTATTTCGACGGTACTGACCATTGGCTGACGGCAGACGAAGCCCTTAGCCTCGGGCTGATTGACGGCATTTACGACGCAGACCCTGTGCCGGAGGACAGTACGCCAGAACAGATATATGCAATATTTAATAACCGGCTCAATGAGCCACTAAACATTTCGGACATGAACATTGAAGAATTGAAAAAACGTCCGCAGTTCAAGGACTGCGCGACGGAGGCCGACGTGCTGGCACGCCTCGACCAGTTGGAAACCGCTGCCGGGCGCGCTGACAGTATCGGCAAGGAGAATGACACGCTGAAGGCAAAATTGAAGGACTTTGAGGATGCGGCAGAGGCAGCGGCAGCAGCAGCGCGCAAGGCCCTGCTCGATGCCGCAGAGAAAGACGGTCGCATCAACGCGGAGACACGCCCCGTCTATGAGAACCTGCTGAAGGAGCACCCCGATGACGGCAAGAAGGCTTTGGCAGCCTTGCCGGGAAAGAAGAAGGTGAAGGATACGTTGCATGGTGGCAATCCTATAGAGGAAAGTCCCTGGGAAAAACGACAGCGTGAGATTCGCGACAAGTATCACGGAAAGTAACAACTAACAAGTAATCAATTTTATAAGCAATGGCAATAAACATTAAAAACACCAACTACAATGGTGAGGTGCTGGAGCAGCTCCTTACCGTTGCGACGACCAACAACGAGATTGTGGGCAAGGGACTTATCCACATTATCCCGAATGTGTCGAAGAAAGTATCCATTCCCCGTCTGCGCACAAGCAAGATGTTGCAGCAGCAGAAGGAAGATCCTCAGGTAAGCGACTCGAAGGGTGGCTTCGATTATTCGGAGCAGAGCCTGAACCCTGTGGACTTCATGGCGTTCACGGTTTTCAACCCGCGCACATTCGAGAGCGTATGGCGTCAGTTCCAACCTAAGGGCGACCTCGTTTTTGCAGAGCTCCCACCTGCTGTACAGAACCAGTTGCTCGACGCGCTGTCCAAGCAAGTGCAGTTCGAGCTTGGCAACCACTACATCAACGGCGTGCAGGGTAATGATGACGACCATCTCTTCAACGGCATCCTGACACAGGCTGCAAAGGATCAGGACGTTGTCGTCGTAAGTTCGGATGAAACGACAATGGTTGGCCGCCTGAAGGCAGTGCGTGCCAAAATCCCAGTAGCGATGATTGAGAACCCGAACCTCCGCTTCCTGATGAGCCCGACGGACTTTAACAAGTACGACGACGAGCTGACCGCCCGCGAGTACAAGAACCGTGACGAAACCACGCGCAACCTGAAGATGTACAAGGACATCAAGATTGAGACCCTCGCGGCATGGCCTGACGACCTTATCGTGGCCACGCTGTGCAGCCCTGACGCGATGACGAGCAACCTGTTTGCGGCCGTGAACCTCCAGGACGACGAACATGTCATCAAGATTGGTCCTGTGAGCAATATGAGTGAATTGTACTTCTTCAAGATGCTTATGAAGGCAGACACGAACATCGCTTTCGGTGAGGAATTCATCGTGCTGGACAAGCGTTCTTCACCAAAGTTCCTTGCACATGGATAATCCCCCAAAGCAATATTTTTAGTATAAACAAAAAAATAAAAACAAAAATGGAAAAGACAAAAAACGCAAAGAACGAGGAGAAAAAGGCTGCCATCAAAGTGGCACAGGACTTTCTCGACAAATTTGATACCTCAATCCGCTATGAGGCAGGTACCGTACTGGAATTTGACGCTGAGCGTGCTGCAGATGTTGTTAGCCGTGGCTTGGCAGAATACTCAGAACCCATAGGATAATGAGCAAGCCAATGCAATATCTCGTCATCCACTGCACCGCCACTCCGGAGGGGCGTGAGGTAAGCTCGGCTGAAATATGCCGCTGGCACACCTCGCCCCCACCTACGGGGCGTGGCTGGAAGCAGGTGGGTTACACGGATATGGTGCATCTGGACGGTCGTGTGGAACGGCTGGTGGACAACAACGAGGACGCACAGGTGGATACGTGGGAAGTGACCAACGGAGCCGCGGGCTACAACAGCGTGAGCCGGCACATCGTGTATGTTGGTGGCTGCGACCTGCGCATGCAACCGAAGGATACCCGTACTATAGCACAGCTGGAAGCTTTGAAACGCTATGTGCAGGACTTTCACTGCCGTTTTCCACAGATACGCATCGTGGGACATTATGAGCTGAATGCAGGCAAGGCATGTCCGAGCTTCGACGTTCAGAAGTGGTTGCGCGAGATAGGTATAAGACAATAAAAGTATAAAAGGTATGGAACTCAGTGAAATCATCAATCTGGTGCTGGGTGGTGGTCTGGTGGCTACGATAGCAGCCGTCGTGACTTTGAAATCTACCGTGCGTAAAGCGAAAGCCGAAGCCGAGAAAGCGCTGGCTGACTCCGAGACAGTCCGTATTGACAACACTGAGAAAGCCACCCGTATACTGATAGAAAATATAGTAACCCCATTAAAGGAAGAGTTATATGAGACAAGAAAAGACCTCAATGCTACGAAACGCGAGATGGCTCGTCTCCGGAAGGCTATCGACGATGCTAACAGCTGTCGTTATAGCGATGACTGTCCTGTGCTTCACCGCATGCGCATCGAGCAGAAAAAGCGTGAGCCGGGAGACAGCCACGAGCCACGCGGCGAGCCGCCTCGATATGGACAGCACGGTGAGCGTCGAAGAAACCTGGCGAACGCCCGTGAAGGTCCCGATGTCAGCGGTGATGCTGACGCTGAGCATGGACAGCCTGCGGCTGCTTCCTTCCGGAGCCGGCTACACTGCCCGGCAAGGACAGGCGAATGTGAAGGTGACGAGGAGGGCGCCGACGGCTAAGGAACCGGAGCGGCTTGTTATTGAAGCGGGCTGCGACAGTCTGGAACTGTTGTGTGCGACTTACTCCAAAAGCATCATCACGCTGAAACGTCAGCTTAAGGAGCTAAATAATTCTAACAAAGAGCTTAGGGAAGAGGTAAAGGAAAGTAGCAACACCTTCCTCATACGTCTGAAGTATTTTTGTGCCGGGCTTCTGTCCGGGATAATGGGAATAGTATTAATTTTTATAAAACTAAAGAAACGATGAGCAAGAACAAAAATTTTATCTACGGTATCGCAGCCGTGAAGTTCGGTGAGTTCGTTGTGGGCTACATCGAGAAAGGCAGCTGGGACTGGGGCGGCACTAAACCTGAGAGCGTGGATGTTGATGCCGAGCAGGTGCCCGACGCACCGGTGCTTACGCTGATACAGAAGAATGCTACGGTTAGTCCGACATTCAACCTTATCCAGCTGAACTATGAGAACCTTAAGGCAGTGCTTGGCGGCACGCTTGTGGAGACCGGCACCGACGGCAACAAGAAGGTTACGGGTTGGAAAGCCCCTACGTCACTTGTGGAGATGAGAGGCAAGTGGACCATCGACTTCGTGAGCGGTCAGACAATGACCATTCCCAATGGCACCATCCTTGCCAACCTCGGTGGCAAGCTGACGCTGACGGAGGTGTCGAAGGTAGAATGCCAGCTGAAGGTGAACAAGCCAGATGCCGGCGGTGCGCCTTATGAGATCAATGATACGTTAGGTGAAGGATGATGGACGAGCAAGTAATCAGAAAAATCCAGCGAGAGGGAGCGGAGGCCTTGCTTGATGCAGGCGTTTCCCTCCCTCTCAAGGATTTGAGGATGCCATTTAGGAAAGAGCCCCTGCGGCTCCGGCTGACGATGAAGCGCCCGACCCTTGCCCGGCAGATCAAGATAGCCCATGCCTACCTGTCGATGGACACGACGGCAGAGGCGCTGGAGGCGATGAGCCATAAGGGGCAGATGCGCTTCCTTGCCCGGCATGGCAAGACGCTGAGCCGCATTCTTGCTCTGACGATGGAGCGTTGGTGGCTGCCGGTATGGCTGCTGTCGTGGCTCGTCAGGCACTGGATGAAGTGGGAGTACCAGAAGGCAGCCTTCAGAGAGTTCGTGCTGCTGATGGGGACACAATCTTTTATGACTATTATCAGATCAGCAGAGATTATGAATCCGATGAAGCTGAGACTGAGCCGAGGAAAGAAGGGGAGTTAAAGAGCCGGTGGGAAGGCTCTCATAGCCCCTTCGGATTTGTCTGGCAGATAGCGAGTGCCACAGGATGGAGCGTGGACTATATCCTGAACGGCGTGAACTTCCAGACACTAATCATGATGCTGAGTGACGCTCCCCGATATGTGGACGCAGGGAAGAAAGAGAGCAACCAGACCGCCGAGGAAGAAGCCGATGATATAATAGGATTTTTCCAAAGTAATCTAAAACAATAATACGAATGAAACCTGTAGAGATAGAATTCCTGATGCGTGACAACCTCACTGCAGGACTTGACAAAAGCAAGATGAGTGTCGAGCAGCTGCTGGGTGCAGCCCGCCGTGCTTCGCTTATCATCAACGCAAAGATAGAGGAGCAGCGCAAGGTCATCGACGGCGTGAACTCCGACCTGGACAGGATGCAGCGGAAGCTGCAGACCATGAAGCCCGGCGCTGCCCAGCAAGAGCTATTGACGGAAATCAGTGCCTGCCAGAACGCTCTTGCCGAAGAAAGAGGTGCGCTGCAGGCGTTAGAGAAAGAATACCAGTACGCCAAACAAGGCATCGCACAGTTAGAGCAGGAATACCGTAAGATAACCATTTCCGAGGAGCAGGCAGCCGCTGCTAACAAAAGCCTTACGGATAAGATAAAAGAGCAGAAAGCTGTAATAAAACAAGTGGAGACAGATGTTAAGTCCCTGCAAAAAGCTTACAAGAAAGCTGCTCCCGGCAATGCACAGTTTGCGGCTCTTGAAGACCTGAACGCTGCCAAAAAAGCCCTTGAGGAGGAAAAGGCTATCCTTGCCGAGTTGACTGCGGAGCAAGAAAGGAACAAGGAGAGCAACCGCCGTCTGGCGACGCAGCTGCGCGATATGCAAAACACGCTTACCCGCATGCGCCTGAACGGCGAGCAGAACACCGAGGAGTATCGCAAGCTATCTGCCGAGGCTGCGCACCTTGCCGACACTCTTAGAGACTTGCGTGTCCAGACCCGTATCCTCGCCAATGACGATGCGAACCTTCAGGGCTTCATCTCCGGCGTGAACGGTCTGGCAGGTGCATTTACCACTGCCACGGGCGTGATGTCCCTTTTCGCTTCAGAGAATGAGAACCTGTTGAAAGTGCAGGCACGCGTGCAGAGCGTCATGGCGATAACTATGGGTCTGCAACAAGTATTCAATGCACTGAATAAGGACAGCGCTTTTAGGCTTGTTACGGTAACAAAAGTAAAAAACCTGCTGACGGCAGCCAACTACCGCCTTGCCACCTCGCTGGGTATCTCCAATGCCGCGGCGACGGCACTCATGGCTACGCTGAGCCTCGGTCTGTCCGTTGTCATTACCGGGCTTATCGTAGCATGGAACAAGTATTCTGACGCACAGGAAGAGGCTGCCCGGAAAGCCCAGGAGCGTGTCGAGATAGAATCGCAGGGACGGGCAGAGATGATCAAGACCCGCTTCGAGATAGACACCACCCGTGAGAGCCTGAAGAACTTCACCGGCTCCAAGGAGGAGGAGAAGAAGAAGTGCGAGGAGCTGAACCGCAAGTACGGCGAGGCTTTCGGCTATTACGACACCGTCGCCCAGTGGTATGACATACTTACCCAGAAAGCCGAGAAGTATATACAAATGCTTCTCCACCAGGCTAATGCACAAGCCCTGGTGAATAAGGCTGCTGAGGTAGATGCGAAGCTGAACGAGACAAAGGCGAAAGATGCGGGAGAGTTTACCGGTGGCATTTGGGGAGGAGTTAAGGATGCCTTGCTAAGGATAGGTTTCGCGAAAATGAATTCATTCCCAGGCGGTAAGTATCAGGATGGTGAGGCTATCATCAGAGAACGCCGGGAGGGAGTGAAGGCTAAAGAAGAGGCAAAGCTGGAAGCCGAGAAGAAAAAGCTGTTGGAAGATGCAAGAAAGGAAGCTGAAGAAGCCGCGAAAATATCCAATGAAACTGATCTCGGTGATCATGCCACGCCGCCGTCGAAAAACGCCACCAAGAAAGAGGAGGAGCGCATGGCTTCCGAACTGCTCGCCCTTCAGCGGAAGAACCGCCAGGCAGAGATTGACCTGCTGAAGGAGGGTTCGGAGAAGAAACGCCGGCAAATCCAGGAAAACTACCAGAAGGAGATGGAGGAACTCGCCGCGCAGGAAAAGAAATGGCGCGACGCCCAAAAGGGGCATCTCACTGGGGAACAGAACGAAGCACTTGCTTCTGCCCGTGCCCTTGCCGACGAGAAGCAGAAGGACGCCGAGAAAGAGATTGACAGGGAAGACGCGAAGAGACAGCTGGAACAGCGCAGGGACGAAATCCAGGCAATGAGCGAGTACCTGAGAGAATACGGTTCTTTCCAGCAGCAGAAACTCGCCATTGCGAAGGAGACCGCGCAGAAGATAGCCGAGGTGGACGCGAGCAAGGTAAGCGAGAGTACGAAGAAATGGCAGAAAGCCAAGCTTCTCAAAGAGCAGCAGCAACGCGAGGCGAGTATGTCGTTTGAGAATATCTCGCGTGGTATCGACTGGCATGCCTTGTTCAGCGGTGTGGGTAACCTCACTAAAGAGATGATGACGCCGATGATCGAGCAGCTCCGCGCCTACGTCGAGACGGACGACTACCGGAACGCCGATGCCCAGACCCAGCAGAAGGTGACAGAGCTGATACAGGAGATGCGCAGGTATGTCGGTACCGACCAGAGCGTGACATGGCAGAAGTTGGACGAGGCTATCAAGCAATTTACTGACAGCGTGGCAGCCTACGACCGCGCCGTTAAGGCAGAGGAGGCAGCGATAGAAGCCATGTATGAAGGCAAGAAGAAACTCGCCTCAGGAGAGATTACGGAAGAGCAATATCGGGAGTTGGAGACCAAGGCACAGGAACTGGGCGATGCCACTGCCAAGGCACATAAGAGTATGGAGGACTTCGGTGCGGCGCTGAACCGGACCTCCGATGAGGTGGCGAACTTCACGAGCGGACTGACAACAGCATTAAGCAATGCCAAGGCCTGGCAGGGCGTGGAGGGCTTTGGCGGCATTCAGCAGTCCGTGGGGCAGATAGATCAGCTGAAAGGCACGCTGGATTCCATACTTCCGCAGATGGGAGAAGGCATGGCGAAGACGATAGGCAGCACTTTGTCGAGCAGCATGGGCAGCACGCTGTCATCCATCGGTGGCAGCATATCAAGCGTATTGTCAAGCTGTATGGGTACCATCATCGGCATCGTGGCGCAGATACCCAGACTTATACTCGACCTCGTCCACGGAATCAAGAACTTCGTGACGGGTGTTCTGAATGCCATTACGGAGCTTATATCGCTTCGGTGGATAGACGACCTCGTGGTGAGCATACTGGACGCTATCGGCAATCTGATAAATGCCATCTTCGACCTGCCTGAGAATCTTTACAAGGTACTGGAAAACATCATCGTGAACGGCATAGGCGGTCTGCTTGACACTGTCCTGGGGCGTATCGGCAATATTCTGTCCTTCGGGGCCTTGAGTTCCAAGGGGCCGAGCGAATGGTTCACCAATTCCAACGAGAAGGAAGTCGCGGATGCCATCGACCGGCTGACCAAGCGGAACGAGCTGCTCGAGCAGGCCATTGAGGACCTGACGGACGAGATGAAGTCGGCGCGGGGCGCGGCTGCCATCCGCATATCTGATGATGCGGAGAAACTACAACGCGAGACAATCGACAACTACAAGGGCATTGCCCAGGCACAAGCCGGTTACCATTCCGCGCACCATAGTTTCAACTACTACTGGGGCGGCTACAGCCAGGAGCAGATAGACCGGCTGAGCCGCCAGATGGGCAGGAAATGGAACGGGGACATTTGGAACTTAAGTCCTGAGGAGATGAAGATGCTACGCTCGAACGTGGACATGTGGAAGCAGATACAGGACACCGGCAAGGGCGGCTACGGCGGACGTGTAACCGAGAAGCTTAACGCCTACATCGAGCAGGCGGGCAAACTGAAGGAGATAACGGATACACTGTATGAGAACCTTACCACCACGACCAAGGACAATGTCTTTGACGATTTTTTGAACTCGCTTTATGGGCTTGCCAATGGCTCGGAGGAGGTGTTTGATGAGATTGCCGAGAACTGGCAGGCGATGGTGAACAAGATGGCGGTGAACAACCTCGTCGGCGCGAAGTTCCAGAAAAATCTGGAAACATGGTACGAAAATCTTGCAAAACTCAACAAGGCGAGGACAAGCGGTGAGATAACCGATGCCGAGTACCGGAAACGGCTTGACGCACTGAAGCAGGAGTACGAGGATTATGTGAAGAGTGCCAGGAACGACATCGAGCAGCTGAGGAACGAGGGTATCATCAAGGAGACTGACAAGACCGGCGGTACGACACAGACTGGCAGAAGCGGCGCATTCATGGCGATGAGCCAGGACCAGGGTACGAAGCTGGAGGGGCTTTTCGTGAGCGGACAGATGCACTGGGCAAGCATCGATGACCGCGTGGAGGATATAGCTGCCAGGATGAGTGATGCGCAAGGGCACCTGAAGAAGATAGAGGACAATACCGGCAGCAGCGCGGAATCGCTGAAGGCTATCAGGGAGGAGATGAAAAAGATAACACGTGACGGAATAAAGGTAAAGTGACATGGATAAGATATTAGGCGGGCTTGTGCTGATCAACGGCACGGACATCTGGAAGAAATACGGCGTGTTCCTCACAGAGGAGAAGAAAGGTGGCAGAGAGAACCTGAACGCCATCCTGACACCGAGTAAGGCAAAGGAACATGTCGGCGTGGACATACGGGAGCATGACGGAAAGAAATACTCCAGGACGCTGGTTCCTGCCAATGCGGAACGGGACATCACGCTGCACTTCGCGCAGTATGCCAGGACACGGGAGCAGTGGCTTGCGAACTACATGGCGTTTATCCGCTTCCTGAAGACGGGTAAGGACGGCTGGCTGACGATAACCTTTACGGAGCTGAGCCTTACGCTCAGGGTCTTCTACATGGACTGCAGCGCGTACAGGTCGCTGACCTATCTATGGAAGGAGGGCGTGCAGGCCAGCCGCTACAAGGTCAAGTTCCGTGAACCTGAACCGATAATATAACATCATTCAAATACCATTCAAACGATATAAAAATGATTCTGACGCTATATGACAGCTACGGCAATGTAAAGGGGCGCATAGAGCCCGATGGCAGCAGCACGCAGGAAAAGGAGATACAGGGAGACAACCTCCTGAAACTCTCGTTCACGCTGTATGAGTTCGTGCCCATCGACGTGAACGACTATGTGGACTACGGCGGTGAGCGATACTGGGCGGTGGAGAAGTACGCCCCTGCCCAGAAGAGCACCGTGGAATGGGAATACAGCCTCCAGCTGTACGGCATAGAGAGCCTTATCAAGCGTTTCCTCGTGCTGAACAACACGGACGGCGAGAACGAGGCGGTGTTCACGCTGACGGCGCACCCTATAGAACATGTACGCCTGATAGTGAAGAACATCAATGACGGCATGGACGGCACGACCAACTTCAAGGCGGGTGCCGTGGAGGGTACGGATAACGTGGTGATAGACTACACCGGCAAGTACTGCCACGAGGCACTGAAGGAACTGGCGGAAGCCGTAGGCGTGGAATGGTGGATAGAAGGTGAGACGGTGAACCTATGCCGCTGCGAGCATGGTGAGGAAATCACGCTTGGGTATGGCAGAGGGCTGACATCCCTCGACCGCGACAAAGCCGACAATGCCAAGTTCTACACACGACTATTCCCCATAGGCAGCTCACGCAACATCGATGCGGCGAAATACGGACACAGCCGGCTGATGCTGCCCGACGGCGCGCGGTATGTGGACGTGAACGTGGAGAAGTATGGCATCGTCCACCACTACGAGCAGAGTGCCTTCGCGGACATCTACTCTCGGCGCGTGGGCGTGGTGGGCAGCGTGCGCCACGAAGAGGTAAAGGACAAGGACGGCAAGCCCTTCACGATATACTACTTCCGGGACAACGACCTGCCCTTCGCCCCGAACGACTACGAGATAGGCGGGCTGGTGAAGAGGGTGTCGTTCCAGGATGGCAGCGAGCTTGCCGGGCTGGGTACGGACAATGACCATTATTTCGAGGTCAATTTCAACAGCGACACGAAGGAGTTTGAGATCATCACGATATGGCCCTACGATGACGACACGCAGCTGCCAGGTGGCACACTGGTGCCGAAGGCGGGCGACAAATATATCCTGTGGAACATCCGCATGCCGGACGAGTACTACGGTCTGGCGGAGAAGGAACTGCGCAGCGCGGTGGACGAGTACAACCGCAGGCACGCCTTAGACGTGAGCCGCTACAAGGCTCCGACGGACCATGTGTGGATGGAGGACACGGGGACGGAACTGTTTATAGGGCGGCGCATACGATTAGAGAGCAAGGAGTACTTCCCCGAGACGGGCTACCGGCAGAGCCGTATCACGCGGATAAGCCGGAAGGTGAACCTGCCGGGGCAGATGGATCTGGAAATCAGCGATGCCCTTTCAAAGGGAGCGATGGCGAAGATTGACGATGCCATCACGGATGCGAAGAACTATGCCGGAGGGCTCGTGGGCGGCATCAACGTTCCCGATCTGATACGGAGCTGGGACACGACACCTCCGACAGATACGAATATCTACAGTGCCCGACGGACACACAAGGAGTTCCTGAGCAAGAACAGTCCGGACCGCGCCAAGAAGAAAATCATCTTTGACGAGGGACTGGACCTTGGGGACTTCGAGTCCGGAACCCAGGGCGGTCGCCTTGACGGCAAGGGCAATGCGGAGCTGCTGACACTGGTGGTGCGTGAACTGCTGCGCAGTGCCAGGTTCAGGGACGGTATGGCCGGTGAGGGCTGGCAGATGTGGATAGACAAGGACGGGTTGGCAAACCTTACGCTGGACAAACTGACCGTGCGTCAGATAATGGTTGTCCTTGAAATGCTGATAGAACGCGTGCGCAGCGTAGGCGGACAGTTGGTGGTGAGTGCCGCCAACGGCAAGATAAAGAGCGTGGAGAAGACGGACGGCTACTGGCGTATCACCTTCGAGCAGGAGAATATCTTCGAGGCTCACGACCTGATGCGCTGCGCTACCTTCAGCGGCGGACGACAGAAAAGCTACTGGGTGGAGGTGGCCGCCGTGGAGGGCGAGGCAGTGCTGGTGTCGGAAAGCGAGTTTGACACTTCCCTTCCGGAGGCCGCCGACGAGTGCGTGCAGATGGGCAACACCGAGAACGCGCTGCGCCGTAACCTGATACTCATATCAGCCACGGAGGACGGCCAGCCACGCATCGACGTGATGGACGGCGTGAAGGAAAAGAACTTCAAGGGAAGCCTGCGTGCAAGACTGGGCAATCTGGACGGTATCAAGGATGACAGGTTTCCGTCAGACAACCAACCCCATGGCAACGGCATGTACAGCGACAACGCCTACCTTCGCGGCACCTTCCTGCTTGTTACGGGTGAGGACATCAAGACAAAGTTCGAGATAACCGAGGGCAAGATAGCAAGCAGCGTGAGTGCGCTGCGTCAGGACTTTGCCACCGACAAGGGCTATCTGAACAATCCGAGCTTTGATGAGGGGCTGTCCAAGTGGCTGACCGAGAACGAGACGGTGTTCTGGCTGGTGGGCAACAAGTGGGTTTGGGCCAACAAGAACGTGCTGACCAAGAAAGGCGACGGTGCCAGCGTTACGAAAGATGACGGGCGTGTCGTGGTGCGTATCAGGAACAAGTACATCACACAGAAGAACGCCAGCCTGAAGAGCGTGCCACCTATGAACACGAATAGCAACGGCAAGAAGGAAGTCCTGCCCGTATACCTGAGCTTCTTCTACCGTTGCGCAAGAGAGGGTACGCTGAAGGTGAGGTTTGAGAATGTCGATAAGACAGGCTTTGAGAACTTCAACTCGCTGGAGGTAGAGGAAGAACTTGCACCTACCAACGGCTACAAGCAGTACACCTGCAACGGGCTTTGGAACGGCACGGGCGACTTCAAGCTGAGCTTTACGGGCGACATCTACCTTTATATGCTCATATTGAGTACGGACAAGATAGAGAGCCTGACCTATAAATACAGGACACTGTTCGAGCAAAGCGAGAAACTCGTAAAAATCGCAGCACAGAACTTCGATAAGGACGGTCGTGTGCTGGCTGAGAGCGGTATCATGGTCAAGGCGGAGGGCAGCGGTATCTACGCCCAGGGACCGGACGGGAAACTGGCATTGATTGGTGTCAGTGTTGGGGAAAGCTATACAGATGCCAACAGTCAGGAACAGACACGCACCATCATCAAGCTGACGGCCGACAACATCAAATTGGAAGGACTGGTGACGGCCAACGGCAATTTCAAGATACTGGAGGACGGTAGTATAGAGGCGAATAATGCCAAACTGAAAATCGGAGGCGGAGATTACGTCATGACGATGAAAGGCAGTGAGAACAAGGAAGGATATTTGTTACTCGGCAACGAGAATAAGATGTTCTGCCGTATATCCTATGAGGTAGACAATCTATATACACAACAGCATGGATTTCCTGATGAAGTTACTCTTGGCAAAGGTGTCATCGCACTGAACAGCTATACCGAATGGAAACATCTCCCTTCTGGGCAGATATTTGAGCCTGTAAATGTGTTCAGGACACTTATCGAACCTGGTAGGATAACTTTCACGCAAGAGAATACAGATAGCGTGGGTACCACGATAAGTGTTGATGAGGTGTACAGCCCTGATGTCAATGCCTCCATGTTCGGCGTGAGAGAAGGTGCGGTAGTATCATACGGTGTGAATATAGACTCAGTTACGCTTGCAGGAAAAACATATAAAGTGCGTAGTGGAATAATAACTTCATTATAACAAGACGATATGACAAAAATTAACTTCGAGAAAATGTCGGTCTATACCGGCATCAGCCACAAGGAGAAACAGACGGGCGATGTGCGGGAGAGTTTTGCAAACCTGCTTTATACCCGCGCCAATGGTGTTCGCATGCACGCTTTGGCCATGAAAATTTATGAGAGCAAGGGCGATACGGAGTACGACGATGAGGAACTGCGGCTGATACGCTCGATTGCAGAGGGACTGACCACTCCCGCCTTCTACGATAGCCTTGAAGGACAGATAAAGGAATTGAACAATGAAGACGATCACTAACCGGCTGCTGCCCCCTAAGGGATTCAAGGCCATCAATCTTTTTGGAATTATTTTGGTCAGGCGTGAATGTCGCATGACGGCTACGGATATGAATCACGAGGCAATCCACACGGCACAGATGCGCGAGCTGTTATATGTGCCGTTCTACCTTCTGTATGTGTTGGAATGGCTGTGGCTTCTGCCGAGATACAGGAAGCGGCACGAGGCTTACCGGCGCATCAGCTTCGAGCGTGAGGCCTACGCCCACGAGGCGGAACCAGACTATCTGAAGACAAGACCTAAGTTCAACCAATATAAATCATAACGATATGGCACTGACAGAACAGGAAAGACAGGATTTGAAACAGGACATTCTCACACAAATCAAGAGCGAGAGCCAGAGTGTGAACGAACTGCAGGAAGTGCAGACGCTCGACGGCGTGAAAAGTCTGCCGGCGATGCGCGGTGAAGAACTGGTGTCTGCCCCCGTGAGCCTTCTGGGCAAGCCTGCCACGGACGCGGCGGTACAGGCACAGGCAGCCAAGCAAGCGGCAGACACGGCTGCGGAAAAGGCGACACAGGCAGCCTCCAATGCCGATGCAAAGGCACAGGCAGCGCAGACTGCTGCCCAAATTGCGAACAAAGCATCGGAAGACCTCGATGCGGTCAAGACATCGGCACAGCAAGTAATCGACCAGTACGAGGATGTAGCCGTGAGAGCTCTAAAGGGTGCTACGGCACGTTTTAACGGCATACTTGCGGATGCTGTCATAGAACAAAATAGCGCCCTGGAGGTAACCGGCGTGTACTATGTCGCCTCAAAGAATATATTTGCCGGCAAGAGTGAAGGTAAGTATTATGACAATTGGTTGGGTGCCGATATGTATCTCACCGATAACAGGACGGCAATACGCAAGGACAAGATATACCTGCTGGGATCGGTGCTCTACACATGGAATGAGCAGGACGGCACACTTGTCGAAGCCAGCGGCACGGGTGGTGGCAATACTATCAACGTGAGCGAGAAGTATCCGCTGCCAGATGGTTACTACACGTTGGCTACTGCCATTAAGGCGGTGGAGGCGAAGTTGCGCGCCAAGGGATGCTGTGTCACCTTCGAGGCAAGCCAAGGAAAGTGGCTCACGAAGCAGTTCGTTGGCACGAGTGTTGACAGTTGGGAGCAGGAAGCCAGCTGGGAGGATTTCGGTGGCGCGGGTACGATAAAGAGCGTGACGGTGAACGGCAAGAAACAGACAGCCGATGTGAACGGCAATGTGAATATCACGATAGACCATGTAGAGGTGGACGAAACGCTCGATGCAGATAGCACGAATCCCGTGCAGAACAAGGCTGTAACAGCCAAACTCGGTGAGGTGGAGGCAGGTACTGTCTTCGGTATGACGGCAGAACTGAGCGAGGATGAGAGCACGGTGCGCCTTGCTCTTACTAACAAGAGCGGTGCAGAGATAGCCTCGGCTGACATACCTGCCGGTAGCGGTGGAGGTGGCGGCGACAACAGCGCGACGAAGATCGTGCTGACAGCCGGAGTGGATAAGACCACCATCAAGGAAGGTGATTCGGTGAAACTGACCTATACCTATGACCACTGGAATACAGACGGGGAAAGTACGGGACAGAAGGCTACCATACAGATAACGGTCAGGCGTGGTGCCACCACGACATACAGCGATACCATTAAGGATGTGAGCAAGGGTACCTACACCCTTGATCTTACCAAATACCTGCTTCTGGGTACGAGTGACATCTATGTAATAGCCCAGACCACCGACCCTGCTACGGGCAAGACGCAGCGCAAGCAAAGCTATGTGTCGGTAAAGTCTGTCACTCTATCGCTATCTACCGCGTACAACCTCGCGTCAGGGCTTTCCTCCGGCGGTTATGGCAACTCGGAAACGGTGAGCATACCGTTCACCGTGAGCGGTAGCGGCACGAAGACTGTCTTCCTCTACGTTGACGGCACGCAACGGAATGCCGAGACGATAAGCCGCAGTGGTACAACCAATAGCAGTTTCAACCTGTATATGAGCGGTCTGTCTGCCGGAAGGCATACCATACAGATGGTTGCCGAGGCGGAAGTCGATACGCTGACACTGAAAAGCGAGAGCATCTACTTCGATATTCTGAAGGCAGGGAATAACTCACCGTTCATCGGTATGATGATTATACACTCTGACGGACGTATACAGGCTGCGCAGGAACATTTGAAGCCAGTTATCAGCGTGGGGCAGTATGAGGCATGTGAGTTCCGCTTCGTTTCCTACGACCCCTCCAAGACACCGGCGAGCGTCGAGATAAGGCGAAATTATACCTTGCTCCAGACCGTCAGCGTACCGAGAACGACGCAGACCTACCAGAACAGGTTTACCGAGAAAGGACGGCAGACTATGACGTTCACAACAGGCACCACCGCATACACGCTCGACATCGATGTTAAGGAGGGCGGTATCAATATTGATGAGGTTTCCTATGGTCTAAAGGTACGGTTAAGTCCGTTTGGCAGGAGCAATGGCGAGAGCTATCCGGCAAAATGGGAATCTAACGGCGTTAAAACAGCATTCGAGGGCTTCGATTGGTCAAGCAACGGTTGGACTGGTGACAGCTTGAAACTCTCCAACGGTGCTAAAGCAATTATCGGCTATGAGCTATTCAAAGAAGACGCCGGTGCGAATGGCATGACCATAGAGATGGAGTTTAAGGTGACGAACGTGATGGACCGCACAGCAGAGGTCATCAGCTGTATGAGCGGCGGCAAGGGACTGAGCGTAACCCCTGTGGAGGCAAGTATCAAGACAGGTACCATCCTGCATTACACAAACGAGAATGGCGAGGACGCAAGCCGAGAGATAAAGATAGGCACGAAGTTCGCCCCGGAAGAGTGGTTGAAGGTCGCCTTCGTCATCGGCAAGCGAGCGGATGGGCGGCTTATGGAACTGTACGTGAACGGCAACCGCGCCGGTGCGGACATCTACGACGGCAGCTACTACTTCCGTCAGGACAGTCCCGTGGGCATTACCCTGTCAAGTGATGCTGCAGACCTTGAGATGCGGAACATACGCATTTACGACCGTTCCCTTACTGATGATGAGGTGTTGGAAAACCGCATGGTCGATGCGGGCAGCACGGAGGACATGATGCGCCTCTGGGAGGAGAACGACATCATCGGTGATACGGGAGATGTCGACATCGATAAGCTGCGTGCCAAGGGCAAAGGCGTGCTGCGCATCGTGCGCAAAGGCGGACTTGACGAGGTTAACCAGACCAACAACAAGAAGACTGACTTCTCCGCCGATGTGTATTTCTACAGTCCCTTCGGAAAGGAGTATGACTTTATCCTGCGCGACTGCTATATCCGCATACAGGGTACCAGTTCTACCAAGTATCCGAGCAAGAACATCCGTATCTACTTCAGCAAAGGTGGTGCGAACCTGAGCCTTGAGGTGAACGGTCAGAAAGTGGAGAGCAGGAAGTACAGCCTGCGCCCCGGCGCTGCGGCGATGAACCTCTATTGCATGAAGAGCGACTACAGTGATTCGTCAATGAGCCTGAACACCGGAGGTGCAAAGCTCTTCAACGACGTGATGAAGGAGTTGGGGCTTCTCACCCCTCCGCAGAGACATCAGTACGAGCAGGGTGGAAACAGTCTCAGTGCCGTCACGGTACGCACAGCTATCGACGGCTTCCCGATTGATGTTTTCAGTGCAGATACGGTGGACGGCGAGAGTATCTACTTCGGACAATACAACTTCAACAACGAAAAGTCAAAGAGTGGGAAGCTGTTCGGTATGGAGGGCGTAGATGGCTTCACGCCCGAATGTCCACTGACACTTGAAACGCTGAACAACGGCGAGAAAACCTGTCTGTTCCAAAGTAAGAGCGATGAAGACTTTACCTCAAACTTCGATGCAGGCTTGGAGACCAATGTGCCGGACAACGTGAAGTGGGCAGGATTATCCGAGGTGCAGAAGACCGCCCTGAAGCGCCTGTTCGGATGGATAAGGTCGTGCGTGCCGGAAGGTGCCAAGGCAGATGACCTCACGACATTCAAGAGCGCGAAGTTCGTTTCGGAGATAAGCCAGTACTTTGACAAGGACTTCCTGCTCACCTACTATATCCACACCGACTACCATGCCAGTGTGGACCAGCGTGCCAAGAACATGCTGCTGCGCACGTGGGACGGCAAGCTATGGTATATCACCTATTACGACGGTGACACGCAGAACGGCAAGCGTAACGACTGCTTCCTTGCCTACGACTACACCCTCGACCGCGACACGTGGGACGCGGAGGCAAGCAAGTACGCTTTCGAGGGCAGGGATAGTTGGCTTTGGAACCTCGTCCTTGCCAACCTCGGCAATGACCTGAAACGCTGTGCTGCGAACTACCGCGCGAAGATGACACCGGAGCGCGTGCTGAGCATGCTGACTGTGGAGCAGATGGGCAACTGGAGCGACCGTGCCTACAACAAGAGTGGTTATCTGAAATATATTCGTCCGGCTATAGTGGATACCTACGGTAAGAAATGGTCGTTCATCTACGCTCTGCAGGGCAACAACAAGGCGTTCCTGACCTATTTCGTGAGGAACCGGTTTGCCCTGCTCGATGCGAAGTACGGCACGAGCAGCTTTACCTCTGACAACATCGACCTCTATATGTCCCGGACAGGTGCGGATGCGGCAGACACATTCAGGATAACTGCCGGCGAGGTGTATGCTTTCGGATATGGAACGAACAACAGCCCCAATCTCGGCAACACCGGTATAGTAGCAGCAGGGAAGATTGCGGAACTGAAGATAACAGGAGCATATACCGTGAACGACCCCCTGCGTGTGTATGGCGCAAGCCGTATGCAGGTGCTGGACATGACGGATGCAGCCGACCATCTGAAAAACGGTCTTGACCTCGGCAAGTGTACCGCCCTGCGCGAACTGGACCTTCAGTCCGGTACAACCGGCAGCACGGGATGGTGGCTGAACATCGGCAGTTGCCGGCAGCTGCGGAAGGTAAACCTGCGCAATCAGCAGCAGGCCAAGACAGGCGGCAGCACTTCCACGGAACTTGACTTCTCCAATCAGACCAAGCTGGAGTATCTCGACGCGCGAGGCACACAGCCGCAGAGCATTGCTTTTGCCAAGGGCGCTCCCATAACGACGGCAATGCTTCCCGGCACGCTGAACGTGCTGAAGCTCGAATACCTGAGCAAGCTGACGGTGAACGGTCTGAGCCTTGAAAGCTATTCGGGCGTGAAGACGCTCATCGTGGACGGCTGTCCGAATATCAACTGGGAAACGCTTCTGGCACGCTGTATGAATGTGGAGCGACTGCGCATCACCGGCATTGACACGACCGATGACGGCACTTGGCTGAACCGCTTTATCAAAATGAGTGGTGTGGATGCGGAAGGCAATGCGGTGGACTACTGCGCGCTTGTGGGTACGGTGCAGCTCACCAAATATATGGAGGACGACGAGTACGCTGCGATGCACGAAAAATTTCCGGAGCTCAACATCAGACAGCCGGAATATACCATGATTGAGTTTGACGACACGGTGGCTGACGACGCTAACGTGACGAATCTTGACAATGGCACGGGCTACAGAAACGGCACGACCTATTTGCCCAGCGGGCATATCACGGCAATCCTGAAGCAGCGGCACAGGGTGCTGGCGAAGGTTACCAAGAAAGCCACTACACGCAAGGTGAATATGGCAGGACAGGAGGTGACGCTGAACAATCTCGACGGCGAGATGACATATTTTCCTCTTGATGACGCGAACAGTAACAAGTATGCCGATGGTACGGAGGCGAAGCTGGATGGCACGGAAGGCGACTGGATGATGTACGAGCCGTTCTTCTGGTCGAAAGGCATCAACGACTACCTGAATGGAAAACATTACAGCTGCTACTGCTCTGCAGACAGAGAGCACAAGCCAGAAAGCCCTGAGGCGACCGTACTGACGCTGGACGACATCGAAAGTACGCAGGGTGGCGTATTGCCGGGCAAAAAGGTCATGATCGGTAAGGAGACGCTGCTTGAATCTTATACGAACGATACAGCATACAGCGTGTGCAAGGTGAGTGTTGAGGGTTTCCATCGCGTACGCTTCCCAAGCGTTCCTGTCACGAACCTTATCGGCTCAGTGTTTGTTGACGCGGAGGATAAGGTCGTCAGCTCGGTGGTGGTTCCGACCATCAACAACAAGTTCGAGGCTGGCATGTACCTCGTTGCCGACATCCCGGATAAAGCCGTAAACCTGCACTTCACCATCCTGAACACGGCGGAGTTCGACTGCGTTGTGCTAAGCAACAGCACGCGTATAGAGGACATGGAACCGGAATGGGTGGCGAACGACGAGCATCTCTGTGCCGTAGTCGGCTCTACGGTCATCGGTTCCAAACTGCGTGCGGCCATTACCGGTGGCAGCACGACGGGGAACATGACCTGGACGGACTTCCATTATTACTCGGTGCAGCGTGGCATGCAGCAGATAGACGCGCTGATGCACTCGCGCATCGCCAACCTGTTCTTTGCCAAGTACGGCCGCAGGAACTCGCAGGAGCAATGCGGTGCGGGAGAACATACGAACACCCGTATTACTGGAGGCACGGCGAGCCATGGTATGCAGGATACCATCGGATACAAAGAAGCATACAGCATAAACAACGACGTTACGGATATCATCCAGGACAATGGTGTACGCAAATTTGCATGGTATAGGAGTGTCGATGAGTACGGTAGCGCGGTGGTAACGCAGGTGAACAACATCTGCTGCCTCGGCTACGAGGATATTTATGGTCACAAATTTTGTATTCTTGATAATGTAGATATACCGAATAACAGTGGCAATTACGCCAAGTGGCGTATCTGGATGCCGTCCGGCACGGTGCGCTGGGTGAAGGGTATGTCGAACACTGGCTATTGGATAACAGCTGTTGCTCATGGCAAGCATATGGACATGATAGCAGTGGGCAATAGTATGGGATCATCCTCTACCTACTATAACGATAAATTCCACTTTAGTGGAGCACCGTCAAGAGTTGTCTATTACGGCTACGACGGTGCGCATCCGCATGCAGGCATTTCGTCCATGTATGCGGCTCAAGATGCTAATCACTCGAGTGGGAGTATCGGCTCGCGTCTGGCATTCCGCGGACGGCTCGTGAGGGCGCAGAGCGTGGCAGCGTACAAGGCGACTGGCGAGGTAGAGTAAGCATGACAGATAAAATATAAAAATAGGAACTAATATTTTTTATGAATAGAGTACAAGGAGATGCCGGTGTTAGGCTGCTGGAATGCATCAACCCGGTTAAGGGAAAGTGGCGCGTACGGTGGGACGTGCAGAAGTGTGAGGATGGTTCGGCGGACTACATGGAAGAGGAGTTCGACCATCGTCCGCTGACAGATGAGGTAAAGAGCCTCGTGATAGCGTGGTACAACGCGAAGGTGGACAATGCAATATTGTCGGGCTTTTCGTGGCAGGGCATGCCAGTATGGCTGTCAAAGGAGAATCAGTATAATTATAAGGTAGCATATGACCTTGCCGTGCAGACAGCAGGGGCAACCTTGCCCGTGACGTTCAAGTTCGGGACGGACGGGCAGCCGCAGTACCGCAAGTTTGAAACGCTCGACGAATTGACGGACTTCTATGTCAAAGCGATGACTTATATTCAAAGCACCCTTGCCCAAGGATGGAAAGAGAAGGATGCTATTGATTGGTCGGATTACGGAGAGGAGGCGGATCATGAGTAAAGGATGTGGGTGCCAGAGAGGGATATTTCTCCAGCGACTGTTCAAGTCGCAGTAGATAATTAAGAAATCCCTTCGGGGGAGGGATATAAAAAAAGCCCCCGGCCTGTTAATACGACGCCAATCATTTTAACAACACACCCATAGGATGCTGACCGGGGGCCAATACCCTCTGCCACACCCTATGGATTTCTTATTGTTGTTAAAAATGATTGGCGATGCAAATATACTAAAATTATTGGATATGAAGATAGTTGAGATTGTAAAAATTAACAGGGAACTCCTGAAAAACCTGCATACGGCAGGTGTCAGGATAGAGGATGCTGAATATATAGATTTGTATGCGGACTATCGGAAACTGCTTGATGAGGGCGAGAAAGTGTCGTATATCGTGGCTCGGCTGTCGGACAAATATGCCGTGAGTGAACGGAAGGTGTATGGCCTTATCAAGCACTTTCAAAGCGACTGCAAATTGTTTGCAGTATGATTGATTACGGATATTCTTGTTTGTAACGGAAACTCACGACCTTTGCTCTCGTTATGAGAAAGCAATATAATTCGGCACCGCTTCCATTCGTCGGTCAAAAGCGGATGTTTGCCAAGGAATTTAGAAAAGTGTTGGAGCAGTTCCCCGACGGAACTACATTCGTGGATTTGTTTGGCGGTAGCGGCTTGCTGTCGCATATTACCAAATGCGAGAAACCCCATTCAAAGGTAGTGTATAACGATTTTGACGGGTACAGGCTAAGGCTGGAACATATACCACAGACAAACGAGCTGCTTGCGGAACTAAGAGAGATTGTGCGTGAAATACCAAGACATAAGCCTATCATGGGAGAAGCACGAGAGCAGGTATTTGAGTGCTTGAAAGAACATCAGGAGTGTTATGGGTATTTGGACTTTATTACAATATCTTCCTCCATTATGTTCTCAATGAAGTACCGTTTGAGTATTGAGGAGATGCGCAAAGAGGCTTTGTATAATAATGTGCGTTCAACAGATTATCCGTTGTGCAACGACTATCTGGACGGACTGACTATTGTGTCTGCAGATTATAAGCAGGTGTTCAACCAGTATAAAAATACACCAGGCGTGGTGTTTCTTGTAGATCCTCCATATCTGAGTACGGAAGTCGGTACTTATAAGATGTATTGGAGACTTGCCGACTACCTTGATGTGCTGACTGTTCTCTCAGGACACTCGTTTGTATATTTCACGAGCAACAAGTCATCCATATTGGAATTGTGCGATTGGATAGGCAGAAACAAGACCGTGGGTAATCCATTTGAGAAATGTACGAAAGTGGAATTCAATGCCCACATGAACTATAATGCCACCTACACAGACATGATGCTCTATAAAAAGGCTGGTTAAACACCGTTCAAAAACCAATTAAACACTATCAGACTATGAACAAGTATCACGACATCTTAGAAAAGATTATGCGCACAGGAAAGATGCAGCATAACAAGAAAGGCAATATTAAATACTGCCTGAATGAGCAGCTAACACTCACACCTGCCGACTTGCTTGATATATTTGAAAGCCACGGCATTGCTAGGAAAAAGCTGAAGAACGAACTGCAACTATTCATGCAAGGAGAGCGACAGGTAGAAAAATACCGCGAGGCAGGCATTAACTGGTGGGACTATTGCGGTTCCGTGCTCGTCAATAGTTACCCAACTTATTTCGAGAAACTTCCACCACTTATTGCGAAGATAAACAACGAGAAACGAAATAGCAAAAATTATGTGCTGTTTCTTGGAGAAACCAATGCTGAGAGCAATCAAGCTCCGTGTCTGAGTCTTGTGCAGTTCCAAATAGACGAAGGCGAGTTAGTTGTTTCAGCCTATCAACGAAGTTCTGATGCCAATTTAGGGCTTCCTGCTGACATCTATCATCTTTATTTGATGTCTCGGCAAATCGAGCTTCCTTTGAAGTCTATAACGCTCAACCTTGCTAATGTACACATTTATGAGAGCAATTTAGAACGAACACAAGAATTACTTGACGGAAATGAGAATGTGAAGTTTGAACTTAATGTGTAGAGAAAAGGTCGATTTGATGAATGGTTTCAAATCGACCTCTTTTGTGCTGTGTGCGTTTTTATTTTATTACATTTCGTTTTGCTTGAAAAAATCACATTTCGTTTTATCAGAGCATCACATTTCGTTTTGCCGGATTTAACCAGAAGCTGCTTTTGATGAGATCAGCAAAATCCTTTTCATCAAGATACGCTATGAGCGTAATAATTCCGACTCTCAAATTTTTTCTGAAAAGCGCTTTAAAACATTGAAGAAGAATAGGGAGGATTATAACAAAGAAATGAAAATAAAGGAAGAAAAACCTTTCTTTCAAGATTTATTTGATTTGACAAAGCAAGAGTTTGCCAACGACCATCTCTTTGATGATAATGCCAAGATAGAAATACGTGAAAACAGTTTTGAACAGATTGTAAAAGAGCTGGAGATTTATAATCTCTCTACAACCTCTGACGACGTGAAGGGTATTGCTTTTGAAAAGTTCCTTGGAAAAACATTTAGAGGAGAATTAGGGCAGTTCTTCACTCCCCGAACAATAGTGGATTTTATGGTGTCTGTACTTGATCCACAGGAGGGTGAATTGGTTTGCGACCCTTGTTGCGGAAGTGGTGGGTTCCTGATCAAGACCTTTGAGTATGTTCGTGAAAAGATTGAAAAAGATATAGAACGACAAAAAGAAGCCATCAAAGCGGAATATTATGGCGATGATTATGATAAAATGCCTGTGAAAAAGAAGCAAAAGATAGAAGCGGGAGTCGCGCAAACTTTTTCCTATTTGAATGAAGAACTGAATATCAATAATGAAAAAGGGCGATTACGCTCATTGTCATTCGACTGTATCTATGGAACGGATGCCAATCCCCGAATGGCACGTACAGCCAAGATGAATATGATTATGCATGGCGATGGTCATGGTGGTGTACATCATCATGATGGGCTGCTCAATGTGAATGGTATTTTCGAGAATCGCTTTGACATTATCCTTACTAATCCTCCCTTTGGGGCAAGGGTTGAGAAAGAATTGAAAATATCAGAGGCTGACAGATTCACGGACGAGGCTAAAATCGCAGCCTATGTAGAACGGTATGGGGAAGAGTACAAAAAGGCATTGCGACAGGTAAATGATAATATTAACAAGTCGTTGCTCAGCCTTTATAAAATAGATAGCAGTCTTACGGAAGTGTTATTTATAGAGCGTTGTCTGAAGCTCCTGAAGCCGGGTGGCAGAATGGGCATAGTATTGCCCGAAGGAGTGTTGAATAACACCAATCTACAAAAGGCTCGTGATTTCGTGGAGGGAAAAGCAAAGATATTGCTGATAGTTTCTATTCCGCAGGATGTGTTTATAGCTTCAGGGGCAACAGTAAAACCAAGTTTGCTATTCTTTAAGAAGTTTACGGAAGAAGAAGCTTACGCATATTCTCAAATACAGAATCAGGCGCAATTAGAAGGTGCTTCAAAGTATCAGAAGGAGATCGATAATCTAAGAGAAAAGCTGAAACTGAGAGGAAATGAAGCTCCTTCAAAGGAAGAAAAGAAGGCTTACAGAGCAAAGTTAAAAGCCCTGCAAGAAAAGACAGAAGCGGAGGTGAAAACAATAGTCAAAGAAAAGTTTGACTATGAAATACCTATTGCTGAAATACAAAAAGCAGGAATCAGCACAACAGGAGCAGAAATAGAAAATGAGCTGATACCATTGGCAAAGGAATTTACACCCTACCGCATTGCAAACAAACTGTGGGATGTGCCTTTCAAAAATATCAAATACCAAACAGATGAAGATGGCAATGTATTCCGTATTAGAAAAACAGGGGATATGGTGTCCGAACTAGAGCCGTTTTACAATGTAAAGAAGTGATGGATATGGATACCAATGGATATAAATATATCAAGTTTATAAATTATAGATCTCTTGCATTATGGGATGTTAAGCGGTATACGGATGATAATATATCGTTTAAGAACTCCGTAAAATTAAGAGAAATTCTACATCTTCATAAAACCCCTGTATCTAAAGAAGAAATGCTTGTCAATAATTGGCAGATTATCTCAAAGATCAATTTTTCAGGCAACTTATTTCTTAGAGGCGTAAATGAGACTAAAACATTTAAGGGTAACCTTTATAAGGTGGAAGGTGACATGTTGATTTATTCAAAAATCAACGCACGGCATGGCTGTATATATTATCATTCCAAAGATAATATTCCGTTTGGAGTAAGTTCTGAATACCCTGCTTATAAGATTGATTCTACCAAAGTCCTTGGAGAGTATCTCGTTATGGTACTTCGAAGTGATTTCTTTAAGACTATTCTCAACAAGAAGATTACGGGAATTTCAAAAGCTCGTCTAAAATCAGATGAATTTCTTGATACGGAAATCCCACTACTTACGCTTTCTCAACAGGAAGTTCTCGTCTCTGCCTACAAGAAAAAGATTAAGGAAGCAGAAGACTTAATGTTGAAAGCTGAACAAACAGAACAAGCCATAAACTCCTATTTATTAGATGTGCTGGATATTGATAAAGGGAATAAAGGTGATGAGGATATATTGTCAAACGCTTATAAATATATGCGTTTTGTGCACCGAAAGAATATAAGTCGATGGGATGTATATAATGAAAAGTCTATCGTGAAAAGCAGACTATACAAAAATACAAACCTTCTCAATGTAGTTATTGATAAGCCTCAATATGGAGCGCCGTATAGTTCCCAAGTATTTGACGGAAAAATGAGATATATCAGAATTACTGATATAAATGAAGATGGCTCTCTTAATGAAGAGAAGGTTTCTGCAAAAGGCTATTCAAACCATTATTTATTAAAAGAAAATGACTTCTTAATCGCCCGCTCTGGAAACACCGTCGGCAAAACTTTTCTTTATAAAAATAAGTTTGGTAAGGCTATATTTGCGGGCTATTTAATTCGTTTTAAGTTAGATGAAACAAAAGTTATCCCAGAATATTTATTGGCTTACACCAAATGCTCACTATACAAAGAATGGATAAAAGGAAATATGAGGGTATCTGCGCAACCCAACATCAATAGTCAACAATATTTGGAGTCTCCTGTCATCCTCCCTCCATTGGATGTACAAAAGAAAATTGTTGAATATATTGGCAAACAGAAAGACGAAATAAACAACTTACAGCAACATGCTCAAATAATGAGTACCAATGCAATAAAAGAATTTGAAAACGAAATATTTGGATAAGTATGACAAGCAATTTCTTTAAACTTAAATCATTATCTATCAAAGGTTATAAAAATATCAAGGATATAGAGATAGATTTTAAAGACAAAAATGGTATCACAGTTCTAATCGGTAAAAATGGATGCGGAAAGAGTAATGTCTTAGAAGCATTATCGTCTATTTTTGCAGGTTTATACAAGAATAAATTGCATAAGCCTAATTTTGATTATATAGTTAGATATGAGTTGAAGGGAAAGAATATAGAAATAAAGCTTTCGAGCTCAACTTATACATTTATTGTCGATGACAAAAAATATAGCAAAACTGAATTTAATAAATATACTAAAGAATTCTTG
>CAJPPF010000003.1 GCA_905372445.1 uncultured Prevotella sp.
GTAGTAAATAAAAGAATTCCGTGAGGTTTCAGCCTACCAAATGTCCATTACGCCATAATATAGTTTCGAATCATTGGCAGCAAGATAGCATAAATTGTATTGTAGACTTTTCTTCTTGTTTTAGCTTCAACTGGGATATATGTTATTATTTTTCTAGTAAATGCTCTTTGGAGGAGATTAATAAAGATTTAGGTATACAGTTTAATGAGTTCGAAGACACAAGTGATAGAATGATTTTTGTTCAAAACAAAAGAATCATTTATACACAAGACTGGTATTTTATACCAGAGAAAATACAAACTGGTATAATATTTGATCCTAGTATAAGAAAACTAAAAATCAAGAAAGGTAATGCGAAATTTAGAATAGAAAAGAAACATGATATGTATTTGCTTATTCCAATCTATGGTAATGCTCCAAATTAGGAGTTGTTAGAATAACTTCTTGATAATCATTTAGTTCTAAATAATTAGGTGTAAAGAGGGTGTGTCAAAATAGGCAGATCCTCTTTTTCCCAATAGTGTCCTAAATGATTTTTGTGAAAACGCATACAAAGTTGCATCAAATCATATGATTTGACGTATTTTGTTCCAACGGTAAATTGTACATACCCTCTTATTGTCTCAGATTTGTTCTCAGGCGGTGGCGTGAATGGCTCATTTATCCATTGATACAGGTCAATTTTCGTAAATGTGTTGAGCCTTAGCGATGAAACAAGATTCGAAAAGTGCCATTTGTATTCTGCATGCTGTTTGAGCATGGCAAAGAGCAATATGGTGATGAGCGCCGTCTATATCTGTATCTCTACGGCATTGGATGAGGTTCCCACAAAACTCTTTATATGGAAGTTCTGTTTGAGGTTCCGGAAGAAGACTTCAACATCCCATCTTGCCTTGTATAACCCGGCAATGGTTCCTGCGGAAAGTTTCATATTGTTGGTCAGCAGCTCTATGGTGAAGTCGTGCCGGGCATTGTACACGGCAATTCTCCGTATGGGTCTGGGGTATTGCCGGGCTGTTCCGTTTCCCTTGAGTATCACTATCTCATCAATGAGTACTTCCGGGTGAGCGTTGTCAGGCAGGTCACGCTCTTCCATGCGCTCATAAATCAGGTTATCCTTGACTCTGACTACAAAGAACACCTTTGTGCTGTCCCAAAAGTTCAGAAGACGCGTGTCAAAGTAACCACGGTCGCTCACAACGATGCTGCCGGGCTTCACCTGCACATGCCTTGCCGCCGTGTTATCACCCGCCTTTCCGTCTGTAATATGCACATATTCAGGAAGAAGCGTGCTGAAGTTCAGTAGCGTGTGCAGTTTTACTGCCCCTTTTGAATGGGTATAGTGCGCCCAATCGTAGACCTCGGTACAAAGGGTGATAATGGTGGAGTCGAGGGCATAGACGGCATTCTTGAAACGGAACTTACGTCCGGAGAACCTCACCTGCTGTCCGAAATAATTCAAAAGCGTGTAATAGCAGTCACGAAAGAACGCTCAGGAGCGTTTTTCATTCTGATAAGCGATGTTTGACTTGGAAGGAGCGCGAAGGATACCCAAATGATTCAGGTTGTCATTGGTGGAGTGAAGACCGTTACTTATCTCACGCAGGGATACGCAGTCGGCGAACAGACAGAATATCATGCTCACAAGGTGACTCTATGTGTTAAAACCCTTGGAATGTTTGTCCGTTCCATGCTTTTTAATCAGAGATTTGATTAAATCTTTGGGTAATTGTTGGATTACTTGAGCGAAAAGTGTTATCTTTGCCACGGAAGGAAGGTTTGGTTTTGAACAAACACTAAGATAATACTTTTTTGCCTTAGTGAAAACAACTTCCTTCACTTTTTTGAAAAATATTTAGGACACTATCTGTTACAAATACAAGAAACCTTCGTTATATAGACAGAAAGCAACAAAAGTCACAATGAGTAAGTTGATGCTGATAGATACCTTCACCCGTGAACGAGAACGACTGCGGTCGATAGCTCGGAGGTTCCTTCATAGCGACTCCGATGCCGAGGACACACTGCAGGATGCTTTCCTTAAGCTATGGCAGAGAGCCGACAGCATTGACGATGCTCATTACAGCGCAGCGCTGGCTGTGACAACGGTGAAAAACCTATCGATCGACCGCCGGCGGAAACGACATATCGCCACGACGGAGATAAACGAAGAGATAACCGTAGAGGACACCACCGGCGACAGCTCACACGAGGAACTGATAAATGACATAGAGACGATTATCGAACAGCAACTCACAGCCACTCAGCGGCGCATCATCCACCTGCGCGACTACGAAGGAAAAGACTACGACGACATTGCACGCGAAACAGGGCTTCAGCCCACTGCCGTCAGGATGCAGTTGTCGAGAGCACGACGAAGAATCAGAGAAATTTATAACGAACGAAGACAATGAGACAGAAAGCATACTACAAAGACCTTGCAGAGAAATATTTCGATGCAGCGACAACACTGGCAGAAGAGCGCGAGCTGCGCGAGTTTCTTGCCGTCACGACCGATTCGGACTTCGATGATGTGAAGACGGTCATGGGCTTTATGCTCGTCGCTGCTGAGGCTTACGGCTATAAGACGACTGCCACCGCCGGCAGGAGAAAGACATGGTTTGTGGCTGTGGCTGCTGTCATTGCGGCTCTCATTGTCATAGTGCCTTTCCTCGGCAGGAGCACCGACGACTGCATAATAATTGCCGCCAGCCACACCACCACAAGCCACGAGGAAGTGATAGGCGAGATGGACCGCCAGATGGCGATGCTACTCAATGCAACCGACGACAATTCCATAGAGAACGACATGGCGATAATATTCAATTAAATAATGTTTTAGCGTATGAAACGAACAGTTATGATGCTCATGCTGATGCTCCTGACAACAGTAGTCAGTGCGCAGAGCCGGCAACTAAATATCAGCAAGTTCATGAGCAACGACCAAAAACGACGTACCGAGGGCACGAAAGAACTTTATGTCTCGGGTAAGAAACTGCGAAGATATGACCTTACGTTCTATCACAGTTTCATGCTCCTCAACAAAACGAAATCATCTTCTCTGGCAAAGATAATGGAGGATGCTGTGAGAGCTGACGGCAAAAAAGCTGACGACAGGCAGGTAGTGGAAATAGGCGGACATCTGTATTACGCCATCTACACTCTCGATACTAATAGCGACACGGGCATATCGCGCTATATATTCTATAAGGACACATCGCTTAAAGGCGACGGAAATCAGGTTATTGTGGTGTATATGGAAGGCACTGCAACGATAGAAGAAATAAAGAAAAAGTTCAAATAAATCAACTCCTACTGATATGAAAAAGACTCTATTACTGTTTGCTCTCACTGCTATGGCAGTAGTTGCAAAGGCACAGAACGACACACTCACCGTTATACGTCCCGACTCTGTGAGCATAGTACGCAACGACGGTAACGTGGATTTAAAGATTTTCGGCAACGGCGACAATAGCAACTATCGCTACTCGATGAATTTCGATGTCAATAACAGCGAGCCGATGCTATTGAAAGAGAACAAGGCTCCGAAGAAAGAATTTGATATGTCGCTACCTCTTTTCAAGAATAATAACCCCGGCAGTGACAGAGGATATGTCGAAGCCTCTATTGGCTTGGCTCTGCTCTTTGGTGGAAACATCGTCTCAGGCGCTCCGAAGGAGTTGGATATCGACCCTTTCCGCAGTATTGATATATGGTGGCCTAACCTGGCAAAAATCACATGGCACTTGCCGAAGACAAGGTTCAGTTTCTCCTTAAACTACGGTCTGGAGTGGCGCAACTACCGCATGGTCGACAACTACCGCTTCTTCATCGACGATAACAAGGTGGTGGGTTTTGCACCATACGAAAGCGGCATAACACCGAAATTCTCGCGCATAAAGGTTATTTCCAATACACTCGCGCTGACAGCACGCTATAAGTTTTTCAGAGAATGTTACTTCCGCTTCGGTCCGGTGGTTTCTTTCAACGACGGATTGAGCGTGAAGACGAAGTATAAGGATGCCAACGGAAGGAATATAACTGAAAAGCAGAACAGACCAAGAGTGAACCGCGTAAGCCTCGAATGGGTAGGCAGTTTCCAGCTCCACGACTTCGGTATATGGATGAAGTTCTCTCCGAAGAATGTTCTCCGCGAGGGTTACGGTCCACAGTTCTCGACGACAACAGTCGGTGTGAGCATCGGCTGGTAAGATATAAAACATCAAGTTCGATGTACTGAAAAAGAGTCTGTTGCAAACGCTCATATTTTCGGTCTCCGCAGTGCTTTGCCTGCGCACCAAAAAAGGACCCGACAAAAAGCAAAACATACGAAATAGTTTTGTAATATCGAATTAAAATATTAATTTTGTATTCCGGAAAAAGACAATACTCCCATTGCGATATGGCAATACAATGTCTTTTTCCTTTTGTGCGCCCTGATAGTTAAATGGATATAACAAGTCTCTCCTAAAGATTAGTTCCGAGTTCGATTCTCGGTCGGGGTACAGGATATAACCAAACACCGGCTGTTTCTGACAAATGAGAAAACTAAGGAATCTTCTATTTTTATCGTTGCTCTTTGTCTCGTTGGTGGCGAAGTAAGTTACACACCACTTACACTGTCTTGATGAACTACCGCAACATTATCTCACAACTCTCAGCATGCTATGACCCGGGCGAGGCTCGTGCTATAACAAGAATGGTGCTCGAACGTCGGTTTGCACTTTCGTGGACTGATGTGCTGTGCCGTGGAATCGAGACAATGAGCGAAAAGGATAAGGCTGAACTGACCGGCATCATAGGGCGTATTGCCGACGGCGAGCCGGTACAGTATGTGCTTGGCGAGGCGGAGTTCTGCGCGAGAATATTCCATGTAGAGCCCAGAGTGCTTATCCCACGAATAGAGACAGAGGAACTGATAACGCAGGTATTGACATCGATCTACGGCTGCCGGCAGCCATTGCGGATTATGGATATAGGCACAGGCTCGGGATGTATTGCCATAAGCATTGACAAGGCTCTGGAGGAAACAAACACTGATTACGTTGTCGATGCCATAGATATCAGCGCCGACGCCATACGCATAGCCAAGGGCAACGCAACGCAGTTAGGTGCGACGCACACTAATTTCATCAAGACCGACATACTCAACGAGGCGCAGACGGCTCTTCTGTCTACTGACTATTCGGTGATTGTCAGCAATCCGCCATATATATGTAATAAGGAACGTGCGGAGATGGACAGCCATGTGATCGACCATGAGCCACACTCGGCGCTGTTTGTGCCCGACAACGACCCGTTGCTGTTCTATAAGGCGATAACGCATTTTGCCAAAGGTCATCTGCTGTCCGGCGGAAAGTTATTGTTCGAGATAAACCGTGCCTACGGCGAAGAGACCGCCGACGTGCTGCGTAGTTATGGTTTTCAGGAAGTGGCAGTGATCAAGGATCAGTTCGGTAACGACAGGATAGTGAAAGGCTTGCTGCCTTGATGCAGGTACTCACCGTGTGATGCTCTCTGCTATTATTGACGTCGCCGACATCTCTCCGATAAATTTATGTCGTCTTTCCATTGCGATTCTTTCCTTTTTCGCTTACTTCCGGATGCCAGTGAATAATCCCGACAAAAAGGCTGTTCTATCCACACATACAGCCGTTTTGTTGAATTTATTCACAACACAAGTGCGAGATAATTTCTTCTCTGACGAAGGATTTGTATATACCGGGCAATGGTACCAGCCATGTCAATTATAAACACGAAATCATACCTTGGTAAATGTAAATGACTCGCAATGCGCCAGCGTAGTGGCGTGATTTATCACGTTCCGCATTGATGAGAGGACATCATTTCTCAAGCAGGCGACGGCTCATGTAGCGTACAGGATACCATACTGCTACCCAGCCGACGACAATAACCGTGATGAAAACAAACAAGACGTCGTTGTAATGTACGCTTACAGGATAGGCGCTGATGATGAAATTGCTGCCGTTACCCATTTTAACCAGTCCGAACTCCTGTTGCAACCAGCATAAGAGCAGTCCGAGCAATACACCCAGCACTGCACCGATAGCTGATATGATGCGTCCCTCGAAGAGAAAGATGCGCGATATCTGTTTCTCGCTCGCACCAAGATTGCGCAGTGTCTCCACGTCATGCCTCTTGTCGATGATGAGCATCGAGATGCTGCCGATGATGTTGGCGCACGCTACAATGAGAATGAATGTCAGTAAGATATAAGCCATTATCTTCTCTATCTGCATTATTCTGAACGTGTCAGCCTGCTGCTCGAAACGATCGAGCACCTTATACTTGTCGCCTGCCAGTCGTTTTATCTCGCGTTTGGTAGTTTCAAAGTCGGCTGTCGGCTTGAGCCTTAGGGCGAGCGATGTCATCTCGCCCTGCATTCCGAACAGACGACGGGCAAAGGCTATCGGGCAGAGAATGTATTTTTTGTCGCATTTGGCTTGTCCTACGGCGAACACGCTGCCAGGCAATGCCAATGAATCAACGACAAAACCGCTCTCGGGATTGCTCATGTCGAGTTGTCCTTCGCGCTGTGGGGCATATATCTGTAGGTAGTTCTTCCAATTGACATCGGTGCCCAGTTGCTGTGCAATGCCTATTCCTGGGATGGCATACTCGAGCACTCCGGCATGCAGGCAGAACTCGTCTTTACCATACATTATATCAGATATATGAGTCAGTTCGGCGAAATTATCCTCTACGCCTTTCATCGTCACCATCATCATATTTCCGTTGTAGACCGCCATCGCAAGTTCCTCGACACATTCCGTTGCCACTTCTATCTGCTCCATGCCCTTGATCCGGGTAATGACCGGGTCGTCGGCAATGATTGTCTTGCCTTTTTCGGGCACTACAACAAGCTGCGGGTCGAAGTTGGTAAGCATCGTAGCCATCAAGTCGTCGAAACCGTTGAACACGCTCAACACCACTACCAATGCCATAGTAACGACGGTCACACCAATGACACTGATGCCACTGATGATGTTAATCGCATTAGTGCTTTTCTTCGATACGGTGTAACGCGATGCAATGAAAAGGGGAAAGTTCATCAGGCGGCTATTTCTTCAGCAGTCGGTCAATATTTTCTATATAGTCGAGACTGTCGTCTATATGGAACCGTAGCTCGGGAATGATGCGCAACTGATTCCTCACACGAGTGCCGAGCTCATAGCGTACCTGCGAAGCATTCTTTGTTATATTGGTGATAATCTCGCTTCCCTTTTCTGAGGGGAAGATGCTTAGATAGGCAGTGCATATACTAAGGTCGGGACTGATCTTTACGTTTGTCACACTGACCATTACTCCGTGCATGCTACGTGTCTGTGCCTGAAAAATCAGACTCAGTTCCTTTTGCAGCAGACGTGCTATCCTGTTTTGTCTTGTTTCCTGCATTATTGTCTTGATATAATTGTTTCAATAAAATGAAGTCCTTATGAATCAGGGGTATCTTTCTTGCGTATGAGTGTCAGTCCGTCTCTTAAAGGCAGTATGACTTTCTCCACGCGGTCGTCGGCAGCCACATGGTCGTTGAACTGTAATATGCCGCGGGTCTGCGCGTCTTTGGCATATTGCGGGTCGATCACATGCTCGTCCCACAATGTGTTGTCGGCGAGAATAAAACCTCCCTGACGCAGTACCTGCATCACCATCTCATAGGACTCGATGTATGTACGCTTGTCGCCATCGATGAAAGCCATGTCGAACTCCACTCCAAGGCGCGGAGCCTGCTCTATGGCGTCGCCGATGATGAACTCTATTCTGTCTGCCATAGCCGATGATTCTATCCACGGGCGGGTGAAATCCTCCTGCTCGTCGTTAATCTCAAAGGTGTATACCTTTCCTCCTTCTTCGAGTCCTTCTGCCAAGCAGATAGCGCTGTAGCCGGCAAAGGTGCCTATCTCAAGGATGTTCTTAGGACGGATCATCTTTACGAGCATCTTTAGCAACCGTCCTTGCAGATGTCCTGATGCCATACGACCGTGGAGCAACTCGATGTTGGTTGCACGATAGAGGTTATAGAGATGCTCCGGCTCCTTGTCAATGTGAGCCCTTATGTATTCTTCGATGCTCATTCAGATGAGGCTCTTTACAGCCAGTTCGTAGGACTTCAGACCGAAACCGCATATCACACCACGACAAGCAGCGGCAAGCAGCGACTTATGGCGGTATTCCTCGCGCCGGTGAATGTTCGAGATATGCACCTCAACGACGGGTGTTGTAAGCGAACGTATGCAATCGCCCAGTGCAATGCTGGTGTGTGTATATGCACCGGCATTGAGAACTATACCGTCATACGTAAATCCAACCTCCTGCATCTTGTCGATCAGCTCACCCTCGATGTTGCTCTGGAAATATGCCAGTTCCACATCGGGGAACTGTAGCCGCAAGTCATGAATGTAACTCTCGAATGAAATGCTGCCATAGATGTCAGGCTCGCGAGTACCGAGAAGATTGAGATTAGGACCGTTGATGATTAATATTTTCATTCTCTTTTCGTCTTTTCCGCTTTATATGCAAAGGTAATCAATAATTTCAAGAATGAAAAACTTTAAAGAAGTTTTCTTTTTCGACGAAAAAAAATTATCTTTGCCGATGATAATGGTTTAAATAGAAAAACCTACGGCAGTGGATAAGATTATAGAAAAATACATACGGCATCTGAAGCTCGAACGCAACTATTCGAAGAATACCATCGATGCTTATCGGCATGACCTCGGCTATCTGCTTAACTTCTGCAATGATGAGGGCTGCTCGCCACAGGCTCTCGAGCTTGAAGATCTTCAGCGTTTCGCATTATCCATACATGAGCATGGCGTCGGTGCTGCCACACAGGCACGTATTCTCAGCGGCGTGCGGTCGTTCTATCGTTTCCTGCTCATCGACGGATTCATAGACAACGACCCTTCCGAACTGCTTGAATCGCCACAGATGGGCGAGCATCTGCCCGAAGTTCTCACCACTCAGGAGGTTGATTCTCTCGAGGAGTCGATAGACCTTAGCAAGCCAGAAGGGCAACGCAATAAAGCTATAATCGAAGTGCTCTTCTCTTGTGGGCTGCGAGTGTCGGAACTTGTCAATCTGAAACTGTCGAATCTTTTCCTCGACGAGCGCTTTATCCGCGTATTGGGCAAGGGCAGCAAGGAGCGGCTCGTTCCTATTTCCGGAAAGGCAATAAAGGAATTGCAGTTGTGGTTCTACAACCGTAACCTGCTGCCGATAAAGCCCGGCGAGGAGGATTACGTGTTCCTAAACCGCCGAGGAGCACATCTGACACGAACCATGATACTGATAATGATAAAACGTCAGGCGGTGGAGGCAGGCATAAAGAAGACCATCTCTCCTCACACCCTGCGCCATTCCTTTGCAACGGAACTCCTTAAAGGCGGTGCCGACCTACGGGTCATACAGGCAATGCTGGGGCATGAGAGCATAGGCACGACAGAGATTTACGCTCACATAGACACCACAACACTGCGCGAAGAGATTCTCATGCACCACCCACGAAACAAAAGAAACCTGCCAGATACACAATTGCACGGCACAGAATAACACCGTCACGGCTAACGTCATGTCTTTTTCCCGATATACAGCAAGCTAATACGAAAAACATGACACTGCCTGATGCCCTGTTTGGGATTATATAATAAAGGTGCTTATCTATATTCCTGAGCCATTGCAGAAATACTGCTCTATGGCGCGCCCCTGAAGTATGCGCGACTCCGGCGGCACATCATGTGTCAGCCATACGTTACCACCGATGATAGTATCATGACCTATACGTATACGTCCGAGCAGCGACGAGTTCGAATATACCGTCACATTATCCTCGAGGATAGGGTGACGCGGTATGTCCATAGGATCGCCGTCTTCCGTATACTGGAAATTACGTGCACCGAGTGTGACGCCCTGATAGAGCATTACATGATTGCCAATCACCGACGTGGCACCTATCACGATGCCCGTGCCGTGGTCGAAGGCAAAGTATTCGCCTATCTCTGCAGCAGGGTGTATGTCGACACCGGTCTGCGAATGTGCCAGTTCGGCAATCATTCGAGGCAGTATCGGCACACCTAACTGATACAGACGGTGGGCGGTGCGATAGTGGAGCATTACTGTCACAACAGGATAGCACAGCACTACCTCGCACGTGCTCCTTACCGCAGGGTCGTTATGGCGCACGGCCTTGACGTCGGTATGAATAAGGCGCGACAACTCAGGAAGATGGTCAATAAACTGATTCACCGTCTCTTGAGCATCTTCAACCTCCGGAAATACAGAAATCTGTCGGCGCAGAATCTCGCCAATCATCGTCTGCGCATCGTAAGGCGCAGGACGTTCAGCCACATTAGGGAACACATAATAGCGCACCCACTCGATGAGCAGACAAAGTTGTTCTTTTGAAATCTTCATTGTCAAGAGGCTTTTTTATTGTTCAAATAAAGCTGTTGACAGATAGCGTTCGCCAGTGTCAGGCAGTATAGCGACAATCAGTTTGCCCGCATTTGCTGCATCAGCAGCGAGTGTCTTTGCTGCATGAAACGAAGCACCTGAAGAGATTCCAACAAGCACGCCATACTGACGAGCCAACAGACGGGCAGCGTCGAAAGCATCATCGTCGTCGACAGTAATAATCCGGTCGATTGTTGCTGCGTCGTATGTTGCAGGAACGAAGCCAGCTCCGATGCCTTGAATCTTATGCTTTCTAGCCATTCCTGTAGATAGAACCGCCGATGCCGCCGGCTCGACAGCCACTACGCAGACCTCAGGCTTATGAGCCTTTAGTGTACGACCACTGCCGCTGATGGTACCACCCGTACCTACACCACCGACAATAATATCTACAGCGCCGTCGGTATCTGCCCAAATTTCCTCACCTGTCGTACGTTCATGCACAGCAGGGTTGGCAGGGTTGACGAACTGACCAAGGATTACTGCACCGGGTATCGACAGCCTGAGTTCTTCTGCCTTGGCAATAGCACCTTTCATACCTTCTGCACCGGGAGTGAGTTCTATCTGCGCTCCGTAAGCACGAAGCAGGTTTCGGCGCTCCACACTCATACTCTCCGGCATAGTGAAGATAGCCTTGTAGCCTAACGCAGCACTGACCATAGCCAGACCGACGCCGGTATTGCCACTTGTCGGTTCTATGATTGTAGAACCGGACTTAAGCAAACCACGCTCTTCGGCATCCTTTACCATAGCAAAGGCGATACGGTCCTTGACACTGCCGCCGGGGTTGAACGATTCTATTTTTACTGCCAATCGAGCCTGCTGACCCTCAAGACCTGTTATTTCTACTAATGGCGTACGTCCAATAAGTTGTGTTATCGAATTGTAAATCATAATGTTTATAATTAATGTGTCAATACTTTGTGTTTCAAGAAAAGGACAAGCGGCTTACCGTGAATTGGCAAGCCGCTTGTCATATAAGTATGTATACCTCGATTCAACATTATTACATACGACAGCAGTGCCAATCACAACGATTGTCATAACAGCAGCGTGCGAATGTTGAATTTATATAGTTCATCTTTATTACCTTATTTATTATAATATCTCAGAAACCGTTCGTTTGCCCTGAAACGATTTCGATTACAAAAGTAAGAGTTTTCTTTCATTTTACGATATAAACACGCGAAAAACATAATTGACTTAACACCTTTTAAGCAAAAAACGGTTTTTCATTACAATTAAGCAGATAATTGTTTGGCTGAATTGCAGATAATGATTACTTTTGCAGCCGGATTAAGTCATTCTAATATACTGAAATAATGAGCGAAAAGATTCCATATAAGATTTATCTTACGGAAAACGAGATTCCCACACAGTGGTATAATGTGCGTGCTGACATGAAGAACAAGCCCGCACCGTTGCTCGACCCTGTCACACTACAGCCGATGACACAGGCTGACCTTGAGCATGTGTTCTGTGCAGAGCTATGCAAGCAGGAGCTTGACAACGACACCAAATGGTTTGATATACCTGCCGAAATACAAGACTTCTACCGAATGTACCGCCCGGCACCGCTGGTTCGTGCTTATTTCCTTGAGAAAGCACTCGCTACACCTGCAAAGATATACTATAAGTTCGAGGGCAACAACACCTCGGGCAGTCATAAACTTAACTCTGCGATAGCACAGGCTTACTACGCTAAAAAGCAGGGACTGAAGGGCGTCACCACCGAGACCGGTGCCGGTCAGTGGGGCACAGCACTGAGCATGGCGTGCGCATACTTTGGGCTCGACTGCCGTGTCTATATGGTGAAGGTCAGCTATGAGCAGAAACCTTTCCGTCGGGAAGTGATGCGTACCTATGGTGCAAACGTCACACCGTCGCCTTCGACAACCACAGAAGTGGGGCGAAAGATTCTTCATGAGCACCCCGGCACAACAGGAAGCCTTGGTTGTGCCATCTCCGAAGCTGTCGAGGCTGCTGTCGCTGCCGACGGCTATCGTTATGTGCTAGGCTCTGTATTCAATCAGGTACTGCTGCATCAGTCAATCATCGGACTTGAGGCAAAGAAGGCATGCGATAAGTATGGCATCAAGCCCGACATCGTCATAGGCTGTGCAGGCGGTGGCTCAAACCTCGGCGGACTGATAAGTCCGTTCGTAGGCGAGAAGCTCCGTGGCGAGGCTGACTATCAGATTATTGCCGTAGAGCCGGCTTCATGTCCAAGCTTCACACACGGCAAATACGCTTACGACTTCTGCGACACGGGTATGATATGCCCACTGTCAAAGATGTACACACTCGGCAGCCAGTTCATCCCTTCTGCCAGCCATGCCGGCGGTCTTCGCTTCCACGGCATGAGCACAATACTCTCACAGCTCTACGACGACGGTATGATGGAGGCACGCACCGTCGAGCAGACCAGCGTCTTTGAGGCTGCAGAGCAGTTTGCACGCGTTGAAGGAATACTGCCTGCACCGGAGAGCTCTCACGCCATACGCGCTGCTATCGACGAGGCACTGAAATGCAAGGCAACAGGCGAGGAAAAGACAATACTCTTCGGGCTGACAGGCACGGGCTATTTCGACCTCTTGGCATACGAGAAGTTCAACGACGGCTCAATGTCCGACCTCATACCTACCGACGAGCAGATAGCAGAGAGCCTGGCAAAGTTGCCGAAGGTATGAACCACACTCACATGATCCTCAAGGATAAGGAGAACGAATAAAGCCAAAGAAACCGGTTGTCTTACGAAGAAATAAGGCAACCGGTTTTTGTTTTTCGCCACACAAAGAAAATCACTACGTAGCGCCTCTGTAACAATCTCATTGTCAGTCGTTTGGAAAACACCCTATTTTGGTCGACCAAAACACCCTATATTGCAATAGCAAAACACCCTATATTGCACGACCAAAACAGGGTGTTTTGCTTTCGCATTCCATAGTAATGTGTTTTTATCCCAAAACGGTCAATAGATTCCAAACTTATTTCGTTTGATTGTTGAGCAGATTAGCAGTCTTGTTACCGCGGGCGTAGCGGGCTACGTCAATGTAATAAAGCTGGTAAGATGCCACACAAGCGGGCGAAAGCAGTAGGAAAGCTATTGTTCTTTGATAATAAAAAGGCACCGCGGTCTATTGGCCGTTTTGAGTTTAGTTATTGGTGTCCGGTAAATAAATTATAGCGATGAATCGAGTAGACTGAAACCTGAAGTGGCGTGATTTATCACGTTCCGAAATCCTTTGGGAAACAGGAAATCCGGCAGGCGTATAACGACCCTTTCTCGGCTCGTGGAAGAAACAAAACTAAAAAGAATGTTTTTAGTAACGCTAACTATTTGAAACAAAAAGTAAACCTCTATTGGCTATATGTGCCTGTAGTGCCGATACATAAAGGCTTGCAGAACTTTCATTCAGTTTTTACCGGACAGCAATAAAAACTATAAGTATCCGCGGATTCACTTTTTGACGATAATCCTTTGTAGTGTCTTCAAAATTGAGTAATTTTGCAAAACACAATATAACAAGTAAAAAGAAATGAAATTCAAGCGTACTACAGTGACTGCTGCGTTACCTTATGCCAATGGCGGTGTACACATCGGTCATCTTGCTGGAGTGTATGTGCCAGCTGATATTTACGTTCGCTATCTCCGTCTGAAGAAACAGGAAGTTATCTTCATCGGCGGCAGCGACGAGCATGGAGTACCGGTTACTATCCGTGCACGCAAGGAAGGCATCACCGTTCAGGAGGTTGTCGACCGTTATCACAAGATAATCAAAGACTCGTTTGCCGAGTTCGGTATCTCTTTCGATATCTACAGCCGCACGACGAGTGATATACATCATAAGTTTGCAAGCGATTTCTTTCGCAAACTATATGACGACGGCAAGCTCGACGAGATTGTCGAGGAGCAGTTCTGCGACGAGGTGACAGGCGAATTTCTCACCGACCGCAACATTATCGGCACATGCCCACACTGTGGTAATGATGGCGCTTACGGCGATCAATGCGAGAAATGCGGTTCTACGCTCTCGCCGGAAGAACTAATCTGTCCTACAAACAAGAACAATCCCGGTCATGGTCTCGTGAAAAAGCCTACAAAGAACTGGTATCTGCCACTTGGCAATTATCAGCAATGGCTCAAGGAATGGATTCTCGACGGACACAAAGAGTGGCGTCCGAATGTCTACGGTCAGTGCAAGTCATGGCTCGACATAGACCTTCAGCCACGTGCCATGACACGCGACCTCGACTGGGGAATACCGGTACCCATCGAAGGTGCCGACGGTAAGGTGCTTTATGTGTGGTTCGATGCTCCTATCGGATATATCTCAAACACCAAGGAACTCTGCGACAGCGAACCTGAGAAATGGGGTACATGGCAGAAATGGTGGCAGGACCCGGAGTCACGCCTCGTGCATTTCATCGGCAAGGACAACATCGTGTTCCACTGCATTATATTCCCTGTGATGATGAAAGCCCACGGCGGATATATCATGCCCGACAACGTTCCGTCAAACGAATTCCTCAATCTTGAGAACGATAAGATATCCACGTCGCGCAACTGGGCAGTGTGGCTGCACGAATATCTCGTAGAGTTTCCCGGCAAGCAGGACGTGCTTCGCTATGTACTGACAGCCAATGCACCGGAGACAAAGGACAACAACTTCACATGGAAAGATTTCCAGGAGCGCAACAACTCTGAACTTGTAGCTATATATGGCAACTTCGTGAACCGCGCACTGCAACTGACGAAGAAGTATTTCGACGGCGTCGTTCCGGAACAGGGCAACCTGTTAGAGATAGACCGCAAGACTATAGAGGAGTTCAAGGACGTGAAGAGCAAGGTGGAGGAGCTGCTCGATACATTCAAGTTCCGCGATGCACAGAAGGATGCGATGAATCTCGCACGTATCGGTAACCGCTACATCACAGAATGTGAGCCCTGGAAGATATGGAAGACCGATACGAAACGCGTCGAGACAATACTCTATGTCTGTCTGCAGCTCTGTGCTAACCTCGCCATAGCCTTTGAGCCATTCCTGCCGTTCTCTTCAAGAAAGCTCCGCGAGATGCTCAACATGGACTCTTTCGAATGGGAGCAGCTCGGCAATATGGGCATACTCCCTTCAGGAAAGCAGCTCGGCGAGCCTTCACTACTCTTTGAGAAGATCGAGGACAGCGTCATAGAGGCGCAGCTCCAAAAGCTCGAGGACACGAAGAAAGTCAACGAGGCAGAGAACTATGAACCGGAGCCCGTAAAGGAGAATGTCGACTTCGACACCTTCGAGAAACTCGATATCCGCGTAGGACTGGTTACATCTTGCGAGAAAATAAAGAAATCGAAGAAACTCCTGAAGTTCCATATTGACGACGGAACAAAGGACGGCAGAACAATTCTGAGCGGCATAGCAGCCTACTATGAAGACCCGCAGGAACTTGTAGGAAAGCAGGTGCTGTTCGTTGCAAACTTCGCTCCACGTCAGATGATGGGCGAGGAAAGCCAGGGAATGATACTCTCGGCAGTCAACTTCGACGGGACACTCTCTGTAACAACAACATCGACTGATGTTAAACCAGGCAGCCAGGTAGGATAAAACATAACGCGATCTTATGACCGATTGGGTTATGCTTATCAGACAATTTATCAATATGAAGAAATCAATACTGACCTTTTTGGCAACGATAGCAATGTCGGCACAGATATGGGCTGACAAGTTGCCGGTTGATTACGTCAACCCATTCATCGGAACAACTAACTTCGGTACTTGCAATCCCGGCGCCATATGTCCGCAGGGACTGATGTCTGTGGCGCCATTCAATGTCATGGGCTCTGACGAAAACAAGTATGACAAGGACAGTCGCTGGTGGAGCACGCCTTATGATGTGACGAACAGTTTCCTAACGGGCTTTGCCCATGTAAACCTAAGTGGCGTTGGGTGTCCCGAGGCGAGTTCGCTTCTTGTCATGCCGACAACGGGAAAGCTCGATGTCGACTATCGCAACTATGGCAGCAAATACAAGGACGAGGTGTCTACACCGGGTTATTACACTGCAACCATCGACAAATACGGCGTCAAGGCGGAACTGACCGCAACACTCAGAACCAGCATTGAGCGCTACACATTCCCAAAGGGCGAGTCGCACATTCTGCTCAACCTCGGCGAAGGACTGACCAACGAGTCGGGGGCAACGATGCGTTTTGTCGGTGACAGAGAGATAGAAGGAACAAAACTCCTTGGCACTTTCTGCTATGTTCCGCAGAGCGTGTTCCCCATATATTTCGTGATGCGCCTAAGCAAAACCCCTAAAAAAAGCGGTTACTGGAAGAAGCAGCGCCTTATGACTGCCGAGGCTGAATGGGACGACACGGCAGGCAAGTACAAGTTATACAACGCCTATCGTCGTGACATCAGTGGCGACGATATCGGTGCGTGGTTTGATTTCGACACCGAGGAGGGCGAACAGATAGAGGTGCGCATGGGCGTGTCATTCACAAGCATCGCCAACGCACGTGAGAATCTCGATAAGGAACAGGCGGATTTGTCGTTCGATACTGCCCGCGAAAACGCACGCAACGAGTGGAACAAGAACCTCTCTGCAATTGAGGTAGAAGGCGGAACAGAAGAGCAGAAAACCATATTCTATACCGCATTCTATCATCTGCTCATACATCCTAACATCCTTCAAGATGTCAACGGCGACTACCCGTTGATCGAAAACGCGGGCATAGGACGCACAGCCCGCAACCGTTACACCGTGTTCTCTCTATGGGACACTTACCGCAATGTTCACCAGATGATGACGCTGCTCTTCCCCGATAGGCAGATGGACATGATAGATACGTTCACCAATATGTATAAGGAATGGGGTTGGTTGCCTAAATGGGAACTCTTCGGACGCGAGACCATGACAATGGAAGGCGACCCCGCACTGCCTGTTATCGTAGATACCTGGATTAAGGGATTCCGCGACTTCGATGTGGAGACAGCTTACGAGGCAATGGTAAAGTCAGCCACCACACCGGGTAAGGACAATCCCGTACGCCCCGACATTGATGAATATCTGAAGCGTGGCTACTGTCCTATGGAGAGCCAGTATGACAACTCTGTGTCGCACGCACTCGAATATTACGTTGCCGACTACGCTCTGTCGACCTTTGCACGTGCCCTCGGCAAGAAAGACGATGCCGAACGGTTCTACAAACAGAGCATGGGCTACAAGAACTACTACTCAAAGGAATACGGCACACTGCGTCCTATAACACAGGAAGGCAACTTCTATGAACCTTTCGACCCTAAGCAGGGCGAGAACTTCGAGCCGTCGCCGGGATTCCACGAGGGCAATGCATGGAACTATACCTTCTATGTTCCTCACGATGTTAAGGGCATGGTAAAACTCATGGGCGGCAGAAAGAAGTTCATAGAGCGCCTACAGAGCGTCTTCGACAATAAGTACTACGACCCTGCCAACGAGCCTGACATTGCCTACCCTTATCTTTTCTCTTATTTCAAAGGAGAGGAATGGCGCACACAGAAAATCGTAAAGCAACTGCTGGCGGACAATTTCCATAACAAGCCTTGGGGTATCCCGGGTAACGACGATACAGGTACGATGTCGTGCTGGGCAATGTTCTCGATGATAGGACTCTATCCCGACTGCCCCGGTGTGCCTGAATATACACTCACAACTCCGACCTTCAGCAAGGTGACAATACACCTCGACCCACGCTACTACGGTTCCGACCGTCTCGTCATCGAGACCAGCGGCAAGGGCGACTATATAAAGGATGTGACGATAAACGGCAAGCGACAGAATTCGATGCGCATAAACCATAAGGCTATTGCCGGCGGAGGAACGATAAAGTTCCGGCTCAGCGATAATCATTAAACACCCCAGTTTGGGATAAGAATGGTCTTGTCTATGTTATAAATCTTATCCCGAACTCGCACAATAAACAAGTGTTTTCCTTTGATATCCCGTGCATTTTCCATATCTTTGCATAAGAAAACAAGTTACAATAAGATATTATGGATCCAATAAAAAAACAGTTTGCAGAAAAACTTCTAAGCATCAAAGCCATAAAGTTGCAGCCAAACGATCCTTTCACATGGGCATCAGGCTGGCATTCACCAATCTATACAGACAACCGCAAGACACTGGCTTATCCAGAGATACGTTCGTTCGTGAAGCAGGAACTGGTGCATTTGGTTCATGAGCACTTCGCCGATGCCACTGCTGTTGCAGGCGTTGCAACCGGTGCAATAGCACAAGGTGCACTCGTGGCAGATGAGTTGGGACTGCCATTCTGTTATGTTCGCTCAAAGGCAAAGGACCACGGTATGGGCAATCTCATTGAAGGCACGCTGCCTGAAGGTGCGAAGGTGGTGGTCGTCGAAGACCTTATCTCTACCGGCGGCTCGTCATTGAAAGCCGTAGAGGCACTGCGTGAAGCCGGTTTCAAGGTAGTCGGTATGGTGGCAAGTTATACATACGGATTTCAGATAGCAGAGGAAGCATTCAACGCCGCCGACCTTAAATTAGTGACGATATGCGACTACGAAGCCACAACGGAGATTGCGGCAGAGAGTGGATACATAAGCAAAGAAGATATAGAAGTGTTAAAGCAATGGAGAAAGTCTCCATCGACATGGAAACAATAACTCATGAGTATGAAAGAATCAAGTTCCGTAAAGAATATATCTGCTCCTGTCGAGCGCGTCTATGCCACACTGTCGAACCTCGAGAACCTGCGTCCGCTGATAGAACGCGCACAGAACGACGAAGGACTACGTGAGAAAATGCGCCAGGCTGAGCAGGAAAATGCTCTCGAGCAACTGAAGGATATAGAGATTACTGCTGACAGCATCGCCATTCCGACACCGATGTTCGGCACTATCAGCATGTGCATCATAGAGCGCGAAGAGGGCAAGTGCATAAAGTTTGAGACCCAGCAGTCGCCGGTAAAGGCAAACCTTTGGATTCAGACTCTGCCAGTCAGCAGCGACCAGTCGAAGATGAAACTGACAATCGATGCCGACATTCCTTTCATGCTGAAGGCAATGGTGGGAAGCAAACTGAAAGACGGCGTGGAGAAAATTGCCGACGCACTGGCGATGATTAATTATTAGAGAAGAGTGCTATGGGAGAGATTGTCGGGGATAAATTGTGGTCGAAGGGCTTTGATATCAATTCGGAGATAGAGCGTTTCACCGTGGGCAGAGACCGCGAGACGGACCTTTATCTTGCTAAATACGATGTCTTGGGAAGCATAGCACACGTCACCATGCTCGAAAGCATCGGACTTATTGGCAGTGACGAACTGCCTGTGATTCTCAACGAGCTAAAGCGTATCTATGCTGTATGCGAGCGTGGAGAATTCGTGATAGAGAACGGTGTGGAGGATGTTCACTCGCAAGTGGAACTGATGCTAACCCGTAAGCTCGGAGATATTGGTAAGAAGATTCATTCCGGACGCTCACGCAACGATCAGGTATTGGTCGATATGAAACTCTTTATCCGCTCATCCCTGCGCGAGATAGTGGACTGCACAAAGGAACTCTTCGACGAACTCATAAATAAAAGCGACCAAAACCGCGACGTGTTGATGCCCGGATACACACATCTGCAGATTGCCATGCCGTCGAGTTTCGGTTTGTGGTTCGGCGCTTACGCAGAGAGTCTCACCGACGATATGCTCTTTCTTCAGGCTGCCTACCGCATGACGAACCGCAATCCGTTAGGCTCTGCTGCCGGATATGGCAGCTCATTCCCACTGAACCGCCAGCTGACAACCGACTTGTTAGGATTCGACACAATGGACTATAACGTAGTCTACGCACAGATGGGACGCGGAAAGACGGAACGCAATGTGGCATTCGCACTTGCATCGTTGGCAGGAACGGTTGCAAAGATGGCGTTCGATGCCTGTATGTTCAGCTCGCAGAACTTCAGTTTCATTGCCCTTCCTAAGGAGTGTACTACAGGCTCGTCGATAATGCCACATAAGAAAAACCCTGATATATTCGAACTGATTCGCGCAAAGTCAAACAAACTGCAGGCACTTCCTCAGCAACTGATGCTGATAATGAATAACCTCCCCGTAGGCTATTTCCGCGATATGCAGATAATAAAAGAGGTGTTCTTGCCTGCTTTCGACGAACTGAAGGACTGTCTGCGAATGACCACCTATATAATAAAAAGGATGGAAGTGAAAACCGATATCCTCGATAATCCGATGTATGACCCTATTTTCTCTGTCGAGACCGTGAACCGACTGACTCTTGAAGGCGTTCCTTTCCGCGACGCATATAAAAAGGTAGGGCTCGACATCGAGCGAGGACAATTCACTCCGGAGAAAGACATCAACCATACTCACGAAGGCGCTATCGGCAATCTCTGCAACGACAAGATATCAGAAATGATGGACAGAATATTAAGCGAGTTTAATTTTGATAAGGCTAAAGATGCAGAAAAGAAACTTCTTTCATAACATCCTTTCCCTGCTTTGCCTCATGGCTCTTGGCAGTTGTGGCGATGTGACTGGCGAGTTCAGTCGCCGTCCATGCCGTGTCATTATAGAAAACATCAACGACCCCACTCTCGGCTCGGCATTAAACCCTATGGTGTCGGGGGTGTTCTGCATGATAGAAATGACTCATAAAGGCGGCGCAGCCCACTACCACTGCACGTCGAACCAAGGACTGACGTCGGATATTCCATGGACAGAACTCGACAAGCGGCGCAATCCGATAATGGGATTGAACAACGGAATAATAGTAGGTCACGGCTCATTAGACCAGACCTTCTTCGCCTACGACCGCGAATGTCCTAACTGTTTCGACCCCGACGCCATTCCAATAAAGAGCAAACCGCTTAGAATGAATAACATCGGACGAGCTATCTGCGACATATGCAAGAGAGAATATGACATGAACAACCGCGGCATAGTAGTAAAAGGCGAGGCTGGCAACAAAATGACGCGGTTCAGAGCAAGTACCACAGGACCGCACGGAGCATTGATAGTACAATAAACTCTCGTAGTGTGATGACCGAACAACAGATACTTTTTAAACTCACCGCCCTCTGTGCCGGCAGCGAACACTGTTCGTATGAGATGACAGAGAAGATGCGGAAATGGGATGTCGACGACGAGACTCAGGTGCGTGTCATGGCATATCTGACCCGTGAGCGGTATGTCGACGACGAGCGATACTGCCGCTTCTTTGTGCGCGACAAGATTAGATTCAACAAATGGGGACGCCGAAAGGTGGAGCAGGCGCTATATCAGAAGCACATACCGACTGACATCTCACGACCCATACTCGACGAAGTGCCCGACGACGAATACCTCGCGGTACTCAAGCCTCTGCTGAAATCGAAGGCACGCACGGTGAAGGCGAAGAGCGAGTATGAGAAGAACATGAAACTGATAAAGTATGCCATGAGCCGCGGTTTCACCTTCGACATAATAAAGCAATGCCTCTCCGGCGACATGGACGAGATAGAAGAATGTTAAGAAGGCTTTTAGATATGCTGTCGCCACGTGCGTGCCATATCTGTGGATGTCGCCTGGCAGTAAATGAAGAAGAGGTTTGTGGCGTCTGCCAATGGCATCTTCCGCTGACCGGATACATGCAACACGCCTATGACAACAACCTCGCCCGCCTCTTCTGGGGGCGCATTCCAATAGAAAAAGCTGTAGCCTACATCTTTTACCAGCCCCACGACGAGGCAAGCAAACTAATCTACGACCTGAAATATCACTCGCAGCCTCATCTTGGAGTCTACCTCGGCAGGCAGGTAGCCCTCGACGCACAACAGACAGTAATTGAAGAACCTGACAATGACGAAGTAGCAACTAACGTCAGTAAGCATCATTTCTTCGACGATATAGACCTCATCATACCTATTCCCATAACCCGTCGGCGACGCCGGCAGCGTGGCTACAACCAGTCGGAAATGATTGCCAAAGGTCTGCACGATGTGACAGGAATACCCACAGACAGGCATATCGTCAAGCGAAAGCACTTCATTCACAGCCAGACACAGCTGAATGTCTCCGAGCGTTTCGACAACGTGGAGAACGCCTTTCACCTCATCCATCCGGAGAGAGTAAGCGGACGGCACGTGCTCATCGTTGACGATATCATCACAACAGGAGCCACGATGGTATCATGCGCTAAGGAACTTATGACAGCCCCCGACGTAAGAATAAGCATACTCTCTATAGGAGTAACCCGCAATGGGAATTAATACACCAATAATTTGCAATGAAATCGTTTACGCTCGTTTCGTTTTCTTTATCTTCCGACGCTTATTCCCTCTATTTATTCGAGCGTCACATTCTCGGCATCTACCTTCTCGTTGAGAAATATCTGTGCACATTCCTTAAAACGCTCCTCGCTTTCGGTTGTCAGGTATCGGCATGTGCCGCGCTTGGTACACTTGGCTTCCATCTCGGGATGTCGTGCGAGATAATCTTTCAGTGAGTTGGCCACGTAGGCTCCCTGAGGGACGATACGCACTCCCGGAGGACAGTTGCGTACGATGCTGCGCATCAAGAGTGGATAATGCGTACAGCCGAGCACTATGGCATCGATGTTGGGATCTTGAAGCATCAGCTGGTCGATGCGTTTCTTTACGAAGTAGTCGGCACCGGGTGAATCAGCCTCGTTCGCCTCGACTATGGCTGCCCAGAGCGGACAGGCTTGTCCGGATACCTTCACATCGGGTGCCTGTTTTTCTATTTCAAGCTCATAGCTGCGACTGCGTATGGTGCCCTCTGTGGCGAGAATGCCGATATGACGCGTAGTGGTTAGCTCGGAGATGCTTTCGGCTGTAGGGCGTATGATACCGAGCACACGGCGGTCAGGACAGAGTTCTGGCAGCACGCGATGTTGTATTGAACGAAGTGCCTTTGCCGAGGCGGTGTTGCAACCGAGTATGACCAGATGACATCCCTGCTCGAAGAGTTTGAGCACTGCCTGCCTCGTAAACTTGTAGACAACTTCAAAAGAGCGGCTGCCGTAGGGTGCACGGGCATTGTCGCCAAGATACATATAGTCGTATTGTGGCAGCAGTTGGCGTATCTCATGCAGTATGGTCAGTCCACCATAGCCGGAGTCGAAGACGCCTATTGGTCCGGGATTCTCTGAAAACATGGTCTCGTTTTATTTTATGGCGTCGCCGACGGCTGTGGTGATATTGAATGCCATGGAAGCATTGAGATATGGCACTGCATCGGAGTCGGTGTTGAGAACGAATGCCAGCTGGTATTCTTCTGCCACACGTCGGATGACAGCGTCGAGTTTCTTCTTTGCCGTATTGATCATTTCCTTACGTGCATTGTCAAGCAGTCGAAGTGACTCCTGACGGAACTGCTCGTTGCGACGCATCATATCCTCCAACTCCGACTGGCGCTTGCGCTTTATCGACGGTGCATAGTTGGCTTGCTCGCGGAGGAAGTTCTCGTATTTATCGTTGAACTCTGCCTCTGAGGAAGCCATCTCCGTGTCATACTTTGACTTCAGCTCAGCCATGTCAGCCTCTATCTTTGCATATTCCGGCATCGACTTCAGCAGTGTGTCGTAACTGACACAGCCATAGCGGAAAGGCACGGTCTCCTGAGCCGATGCTGAAAGAACAGCCACGAAGGCAAATAGGAATAGGATAACTTTCTTCATAGTGCGAATGAGGTTTGGTTTATTGAAAAGCATAATGGGTGTCTGCAAGGTGGATTACACCACTTTCGCACGACACCCATTAGTGATAATGACGTTATTATTTCTTCAACTCTGCCTTTACCTTTGCGGTAACATCCTCACTGATAGCATCGTTGATGTATGGTATGCCCATAGAGAGGTCCATGATATATACATAGTTGCCTGTCTTTCCGACGGCGGTGATGGCATTCATCAACTTTGTCTGTATAGGCTGGAGCTTCTCCTGCTGGAGCTTCTGAAGCTGCTGCTGATAGTCCTGATTAGCCTGCTGAAGCTTTGTGTAGAGACCCTGAAGCTCAGTCTCTGTCTCCTGCTGCTTGGTCTGTGGGAGTGTTTGTCTAACCTTGTCAAACTCCTCTGCCTTGCGCTGAAACTCCTGCTGCATCTCTGACATCTCGTTTTCGAACTCCTTAGCCTTAGCCTGAATCTCGCCCTGAGCGATGCTGAACTCCGGCATTGAAGTCATGATCTCCTGTGAATTGATGTGACCGAACTTCTGAGCGAACATTGTCATTGGTGCGCAGAGAAGCGCCATTAAGATAAACTTTTTCATTTCCTTGTTTTATTTATTTGTTATTATTTTCTTGCATAATTGCGGCGTTGCGTGATATGACCTACTGCAAAGGTAATGTTTTTTACCGAATTGCAGACGTCAAACACAGTAAACTTTATCTTTTTTCCTTAACGCCTTTAATTTGAATAGCCGAGTTTTGCAAGCACCTCGTTGCTGATGTCGACCTTCGGCGAGCCGTATATGATGCCCGAGTCTGATGCGCGGTCGACAACAAGGCTGTAGCCGCGGAGTTCAGAAATCTCCTTTACTACATTGTATATCTCCTCCTGAATAGGCGAGATAAGGCTCTCGCGTTTCTTGAAAAGTTCACCCTCGGGACCAAAATACTTACGCTTCAGGTCGGATGCTTCCTTCTCTTTCTGCATGATAGCCTCCTGACGGCTCTTTTTCTGCTCCTCGGAGAGGAACACTACCTCGTTCTGGTAGTTCTTATACATTGTGCCTGCCTCGGTATTGAGAGCCTCTACCTCTGCCTGCCATTTTTTGCTTACCTGGTTAAGTTGCTCATTCGCGCGCTCGTACGCGGGTACATTCTTTAATATATATTCCATGTCGAGGAGAGCAAACTTCTGAGCACCGGCAGTGAAGATGCTTAGCATCGCACATGCCATTATCAACAGGATTTTCTTCATAATAGGTATTGTTTTAAACGTTCAACTTATTTTATCGTTGGCAAAAATATAATTTCTTCTTCGTTGGCACCATAGGCTTTCCCCTAATATTGTGTCCGGAATCCCTATTCCTGATGCCATGCGCTCTGTTGTCTTAAGTGCAAGGAACGGGTTAGAACTCCTGTCCGAGCACGAAGTGGAACTGTCCGCCGCCGCGCTTGCCGAAGACTTTATCGAAGCCGTAAGCCCAGTCGATACCCATCAAACCTACCATTGGGAGGAAGACACGCACTCCGACACCGGCAGAACGCTTCATGTCGAATGGGTTGAATCTCTTCACTGTGTCCCATGCGTTACCGCCTTCGAGGAAGGTAAGACCATAGATTGTGGTGTTGCCCAGAAGGAATGGATAGCGCAACTCGAGTGACAGACGGCTGTAGGCATAGCCTTCAAAGCCGTAAGGCGTGAGAGAGCCGTTCTCGTAACCGCGAAGTCCGACGATCTCCTCTGCGTAAGAAGTGGAGTAACCCGACATTCCGTCACCACCAACGTAGAAGGTCTCGAACGGAGATTTCTTGTATTTATTGTAGCTGCCCAGCAGTCCGAGCTCCACACGGGTCATCAGCACGAAGCACTTCTGACCCGATGTCAGCGAGGTGTAGGTCTTTGACTTGAACTTCCACTTGTGGTATTCTATCCAACGGAACTTCTCCTGCTGCTCTTGGCTGTATGTTGCCGAACGTGGATTGTTAGCCAGGTTCTTGTAGTCCTTGCCGTCCCACAGCGACCACGGCGGAGTGAGTGTGACTGACGCCATGAACTCTGAACCGCGACGGGGGAAGAGCTGGTTGTCAGTCGACGTACGGCTGATAGAGATACTTGCATTGAGATTGTTTGCCGAACCGTTGGTCATAAGGAAGTACGACCAGTTTTTCAGCATGTAGCGGGTGAAGCCCAACTGTGTGGAAAGCACGAAATAATCGTCAGGCCAGCGCAGACGCTTACCCCATCCGAGTGATACTCCGAAGAGCTGGATGTACTTGTCAGGGTCATAATAGTTCTCGTAGTTGTTGTAGTACGAGTTGCCGTAGCCGTACATATAATTACGATAGTTGTTCATATAACCACTGTTATAGAATGTATTTGACAGGGCTGTCTGCTTTGAATAGAAGAGTCCTACAGAGAACTGCACCGGTCGCTTGCCGCCAAACCACCCCGTTGAGTAGCCGACGTTATACGCCTGATAGTATGAACCGTTGGTCTGTGCGCTTATTGACATCGTCTCGCCGTCGCCGATAGGCATGATACCGCGATGTTCGGCGTTCTTACGGAACAGGTTTGCAATAGAGAAGTTGTTAAGCTTCAAGCCGACCTTACCGATGACACCGTTCTGTCCCCAACCGAGAGAGAACTCTATCTGGTCGTTTGACTTCTGTTCGAGCATGTAATTGATGTCCACCGTACCGTTCTCGCCGTCAGGAACTACCTTCGGGTCGATGTTTTCCGCGTTGAAATGTCCCATAGAAGCAAGCTCACGTACTGTACGTTGCAGGGCTTCCTTTGAGAAGAGATCGCCCGGCTTAGTGTGCAGCTCACGACGTACTACGTTCTCGTATAGACGGTCGTTACCTGCTATTCTCACGCGGTTGATGCGCGCTTGCGGACCTTCCTGAATACGCATCTCAACATCGATAGAGTCGCCTACGATGTTTACATCCACCGGCTCAAGGTTGTAGAATATGTAACCGTTGTTCCAGTAAGCGTTGCCTACAGCATCCTCGTCCAGCGTGAGGCGCTTGTCCATGAGCTTCTGGTTATAGACGTCGCCGGTCTTCATACCGAGAATATTCTCCAGTGTTGAAGTAGGATAAACGGTGTTTCCTACCCAACTGATATTGCGGAGGAAATATTTTTTGCCCTCGTCAATCTTTACATATATGTTTACGTGCTTGTCGTCGACGCTCCATACGCTGTCTTCGAGGATGCGTGCATCGCGATAACCGTATTCGTTGTATTTGTCGATAAGGTTCTTCTTGTCTGTTGCCCAGCGCTCCGGAGTGTATTTCTTTGACTTCAGGAACGACGACAGTTTGTTCACCTCATGGGTCTTGGCGAATGCTCCTTTCTTGAACAGACGACCCTTTAACTTCGAGTCGGAGAGTTCTTTATTGCCGTCAATGATGATTGTCTTGACGCGCTTCTTCTGGTGTTTGTCGACATCGACGTCGAGAATGACGAAGTTCTTGCGCGAAAGGTCGTCGCGCTGAGTTATTGTCACGTCAACATCGCTGAAGCCTTTATCCTGAAAATACTTCTTCGCCAGCAGTTTCGCACGGTCTATCATGCTTGGAGTAATCTTGTTTTCCTCAAGCATGCCGAGCTTTGCCTGCATATCATCGCGCTCTGATTTCTTCAGTCCGTAGTAGTTGATTTTCGATACTCGCAGCAGCGATGTAAGATGAAAATGCAGATAGATATCGCGACCGACGATGGAGTCGGCAGAGATAGAGACGTTTGAAAACAGTCCATGCTTCCAGAATCGCTTCACTGCATCGGTGATTTCCGATCCGGGGATAGTTATTTCCTGTCCTATGGCGAGGTTGGAGATGCTTGTGAGCATGTAGTCCTCATAGCCTTCGATGCCTGTGACGGTTATTCCGGCAATGGTACATGTACGTGGATTTGCGGCGTACGATATATCCGGATTGACAATTTTATCCTGCGCAAGGAGCTGCACGCCTGAAACGAGGCTTACGGCAAGAATACAGAATATTTTCTTTATATGATTCATCTCTTGATATTTTTCTTGAAACGAGTTGTCTTTTCTCTTGATAGGTTCTATTTTTTATGCTGTTGTATCAGCCTCTACCTGTGCCTCGGTCTTGCCGTAGCGACGCTGGCGCTGCTGATAACTGAGGATAGCCCTGTGCAGGTCTTCTTCCATGAAATCAGGCCAGTAGGTGTCGCAGAAATACAGTTCCGAGTAGGCTATCTGCCACAACAGATAGTTGCTTATGCGCAATTCGCCGCCTGTACGGATCAGTAGGTCGGGGTCGGGCATGAACGATGTCTGCATGTGCCTGCTGATAAGTTCTTCGGTGATATTCTCTTCGAAGTGATTCTCACCATTGTCTGTCGTGCCAGTGGCTGTTCTGTTTAGCATGAGGTCATGCGCTATCTCCTTGACAGCGTTTGTTATCTCCCACCGTGAGGAGTAGCTCAGAGCCACAACCATCGTCATGGCGTTGTTCTGCGCTGTGTGCTCCTCTGTCTCACGGAGCTTCTGCCTTACGCTGTCGGGCAGCCGTTCGATGTCGCCAATGACGCGGAACCGGACGTTATTCTTCATGAATATCTCGTCTTCGAGCGACGAAATCACTAATCCCATCAATGCTGCCACCTCGTCGTCGGGGCGGTTCCAGTTCTCGGTAGAGAAGGTATAGAGTGTGAGATATTTCACTCCAAGGCGCGTACACTCCGCCGTGATGCGCCTGACTGTCTCCACTCCTGCCTGATGGCCGTAGCTTCTTTCCTTTCCGCGCTTTATAGCCCAGCGTCCGTTACCGTCCATGATGATGGCGATATGCCAGGGTATGCGTTCTTTATCCAGTTCTATCATTATTTTCTTGTTATTCGTCTTGATTATGGCAAACGCGACATTTCTCCTTGAAACTGTAGGTTATCGATACCTTAAGCACCGAGTAGCAGTCGTTGTTCTTGAATATTCCCGACGACTTAATGTTGTAAGGGTCAACAGCTCCGTCGAGTTTATCGCTCATCGTGAAGTGCATTGTCCAGTCGATATTCAGGTTCATGCGTTCACCTAATTTATATTTCACGCCCACGCCTACAGGCAGGTTGGCTGTGAAGACGTTGTTGCCGTTGCCGGCGATGTATGTCATGCCTATGCCGCCGAAGATAAATGGCGTGAGGCGTTTTGCGCCTCTGTACTCACGTCCTGTGCCATATGGCCAGAAGTTGTATTCGTATACGGCATTTAAATCGACGAGGGTGTTGTTGAAATCGTACACATTGCTGCCGTCAGGATTATGCTGTCCTGTCGTTATGCCAGGGTATGCTGTCTTTACTCCCACCGATGAGCCTTTCATCTTCCCGTAGCCTAATTGTGCCTTGAAGCCCTGACGCGGATTTAGAAGACGTCGAAGGACGAGCGCTGCCGAAGGCTGCATGTTCTTCAGAACGCTGCCGTTGAAGTCGCCCTCGTAGGACATCATCCCCACACCGGCTCCAATCTCCATCACATACTCTGGCTCCGACTGCGCGAAGGAGAGCATCGACACGAGACAGAAAGCAAATATGGCGGCGAGCTGTCTCATTATTCCGTGAAATAGTCGTTTTCTTTCTTCCACACTAAACGGTTGATGCGTGCCTTCCATACCTGACCGGTGCCACCGCATATCACCCATACGGACTTCTCTTTATCCGTGGTCATGGCGAACGATTCTGATGTGGCTGAAAGACCTGCAGGCATCTTCATGATGCTGTCGTTGAGCCAGGTGATGCCTTCGTCGCCACTTTGATATATCTGGCTGAGCGCCTTGGTGGTGTTCTTGCCGACGCCCTTACCGCTGATAGCCTTAATGTTAGGGAAATCATAGCTGATAATCTGCCAGTTTTCCGCACGTGGAGCTAAGTGTTTGTTTGTCGGTGACGGTGTCAAGTATGTCCATGCATGGCTGCGCGAACCTGCAGAATACTCGTCGATCTTTGTCCATACCACTGCGTGCATGTCGTCAGGGTAGTCTGTCAGCGAGCGGTTTCCTATGAGTATGATCTTGTCGGCATTGGCATTGGTCTGCAGGTTATGGCATGCGTAAGCGATGCTTTCTGAAGGAAGAAGTGACGCGTCGTCGTCGAGCTGCTCCTTGTCCCATGTCTTGCCGTTGTCGGCAGAAGAGACGATACCGCCGTCAGCGGAGAGAGCGTATAGATGACCTGACGTAGCTGCAATGAGCTGCTTAGCGTCGGTAGCAGTCACCACCTGCCAGTTCATGGCATCTGCAGAACTAAGAACATTGCCGTCGGAGATGCAGTAGAACGCGCCGCTCTTCAACAGTACGTTCTTGTATGCGTCGGCAGAGAGAGCGATGTTTGGTGTCAGCTCTGTCCAGTTCTTTCCGTCGTTGATAGCCGATGTGTAAATCTTTGCCACACCTGAGGCATTGCCGAAGACGAAGATATTGTTTTCAAGGCTCAGTGCCTTCATGCCTTTCAGTGCGGCAATGCTTGTCTGCGCATTGCTGATGTTCGTCCATACGCATGAATCAGGCTGCTCCTTGTGCACATTCACACGCACGGTATATTTGCGATGACCTTTGGCAGACTGGCTGTAGACGTGGAACTCGCGTGGTTGGGAGAAGTCTACGGAGTCTCTGTTGTCGTGAACGCGCAGTGAGTCGCTCGTGATGCTCTTCAGTGCTACGGTTCCGAAATTCTTGCTCGAAATGGTGCAGATAATCTTCTTCGCATTAACCTCCACAGGTAATGAGTCGGGATTCCAAATCTCGCCTTTGGCATGGTCGATATAGAATTTCAGTTTTGAGTAATTCTTTGTGCGTTTGTAGATGCTGTCAGTGCCGTTGGCACGCTTCCCCGTGTAATAGAGATTGAGTGTTCCGAGGCTGAAACCGGTTATGGCAGCGTCGTCGTAAACAGTGGTTTCTTTGTCATCGCCGAGACACGAAGAAAGTGTGGCAATAGCCATTACAGAGAGTACGGTTGATATGATAAGTTTTCTCATTGTCTGAATTTCTTTAATAAATAGCGTACAAAGATACTTATAATTATTCGAAATACGTGTGTTTTTACTGCTTTATTAGATAATTTCGAGATTGTAGCGTTCTTTTTTAACCATTTTTTGTGCAATCAGCCGTCTTGTAAACATAAAATAAGCAAGTATTGAATCGCTCGCTTGTTGTAATATTTTAATCCGAATCGGTCATTAAATTCAATCTTCTCGATGTATGGTTGAAAAGACAGAAAATGAACGAAAAAAACATCACGTCACATGATGATAGATTTAGGTTAAATAAGCATCAAAAACAAGATGCTGCGGAACTCGAAAGCAATACACCCTATATTGGTCGTGCAATACAGGGTGTTTTGGTATTGCAATATAGGGTATTTTGGTAGACCAAAATAGGGTGTTTTCCAAACGGCTGATTATGAGATTATTAGAAGCGCGCAAAGTGTATAAAATTAAGATGTGTAATTTCTATGCCATTTCGGGATAAGTTGTTTCTCGAAAGATGTTCTTTGCGCCTATCGGGAAATAGCGTAGCCGTAAGGGCGTGATTTATCATGTTCCGCATTGATGATGTAATTTATCACGCTCCTACGCTGGCGCATGGTGGGTCATTTACATTTACCGAGATATGATTTCCGTGTTTATCAATGGCGCAAGCTGTAGGGGCGTGATTCATCACGTTCCGCTTATGTTAGATGTAAAGTTATCCTCCGGTGCGTGATTTGGGTTATAACAAAAAGCGACACCCTCGAAAGGATGTCGCTAATATGTAACCGGAAAGTGCTTCCGATAATTTCTATTGCATTTAACTGCTTTAGAGCTGAGGACCTGCAGCTACGAGAGCCTTACCTGCCTCGTTAGTGGTATACTTGCCGAAGTTCTTGATGAAACGTGCAGCAAGGTCCTTTGCTTTCTCCTCCCACTGTGCAGCGTCAACATAAGTGTCGCGTGGGTCGAGGATTGCAGGGTCTACGCCAGGCAGAGCTGTCGGTACTTCGAAATCGAAGAAAGGAATCTTCTTTGTAGGAGCCTCGTTGATAGCACCTGACAGGATTGCGTCGATGATGCCACGTGTATCCTTGATAGAGATACGCTTGCCTGTACCGTTCCAACCTGTGTTCACAAGGTATGCCTTAGCACCTGACTTCTCCATCTTCTTAACAAGCTCCTGAGCATACTTTGTCGGGTGCAGTTCGAGGAATGCCTGACCGAAGCATGCAGAGAATGTTGGTGTTGGTTCTGTGATACCGCGCTCTGTTCCTGCAAGCTTAGCAGTGAAGCCTGAGAGGAAGTAATACTGTGTCTGCTCCGGTGTAAGGATTGATACTGGAGGAAGAACACCGAAGGCGTCAGCAGAAAGGAAGATTACCTGCTTTGCTGCTGGACCTGCAGAGATTGGCTTAACGATGTTTGTGATGTGGTTGATAGGGTATGACACACGTGTGTTCTCTGTCGTGCTGCCGTCAGTGAAATCTATCTTACCATCAGATGCAACCGTTACGTTCTCGAGAAGAGCGTCGCGGCGGATAGCGTTGTAAATGTCCGGCTCTGACTCTTTGTCAAGGTTGATGACCTTTGCGTAGCAGCCACCCTCGAAGTTGAATACGCCGTTGTCGTCCCATCCGTGCTCATCGTCACCGATGAGAAGACGCTTCGGATCGGTTGACAGAGTTGTCTTACCTGTACCGGAGAGACCGAAGAATATCGCTGTGTTCTCGCCGTTGAGGTCGGTGTTTGCAGAGCAGTGCATAGAAGCGATGCCCTTGAGTGGGAGGTAGTAGTTCATCATTGAGAACATACCCTTCTTCATCTCACCACCGTACCATGTGTTGAGGATAACCTGCTCCTTGGTAGTTACGTTGAATACTACAGCAGTCTCAGAGTTAAGACCGAGCTCCTTGTAGTTCTCAACCTTTGCCTTAGATGCGTTGTAAACAACGAAGTCAGGCTCCTGATCGATTTCTTCCTGGTTTACAGGCTTGATGAACATGTTGGTAACGAAGTGTGCCTGCCATGCAACCTCCATGATGAAGCGGATCTTCATACGTGTGTCTTTATTGGCACCACAGAAACCGTCTACAACATAAAGTTTCTTGTTAGAAAGTTCTTTCTTGGCGAGTGCACTGACAACATCCCATGCTTCTTTGGTAGCTTTCTTGTTGTCATTCTTATATTCTTCAGATGTCCACCATACAGTGTCGTGTGAATTTTCATCGTCAACGATGAATTTGTCCTTAGGAGAACGACCTGTGTAGATACCGGTCATTACGTTTACTGCGCCGAGCTCTGTCACTTGACCCTTCTCAAAACCTTCGAGTCCTGCCTTTGTCTCTTCTGCGAACAACTGCTCGTAGCTTGGGTTGTAGTATAGCACTGTTGAGCCAGTGATACCATACTTTGTCAAATCCAAATTTGCCATTTTTTTGTTATTTTATTAAGTGATTATAATTACCTTTTTTCATTCAACGAATGCAAAAATACAAAAAAGCAGAGTAGCATGCAACATTTTGATTTTGTTTTTCCCGTTCTATAAGTCTTTTTAGGTTAAAGAAAGTAAAAATGTATACTTGTGCAGTATATTTGCAACTTTGACTTAGCAAATAATAGAGAGTTTTTTCTAACTTTGCACCGCAAAACAAATAAATGTATATAAAACACTACGCAATGAAGGTTATAAATTTCAGTGAGCAGAACACAATCATCAATCAGTACATGGCAGAAATCCGCGACGTGGATTATCAGAAGAATCGTTTACTTTTCCGTAACAATATCGAACGTATCGGAGAGCTGATGGCTTATGAAATCAGTAAGATGCTCGACTATTCTGTAAAACAGGTAAACACTCCGCTCGACGTGGCAGAAGTGAGTACTCCGGATGATAATATCGTCCTTGCAACGGTATTCCGTGCCGGTCTGCCGCTACATCAGGGCTTTCTGAATATATTTGACAAAGCGCGTAATGCTTTCGTGTCGGCTTTTCGTTATTATGAAGACAAGGAATGCAGCAAAGTAGGCATTAAGGTTGAGTATCTCGCGACCCCTCAGCTCGACAACACCACGCTGATACTGGTTGACCCTATGCTCGCTACAGGCGGAAGCATGGAACTGGCTTACAGGGCATTCACTACGAAGGGACAGCCAAAGAAGCTCATCATGGCAAGCATCATTGCGGCACAGTCGGGTGTGGATTATCTGCAGGAACTGTTTCCTTCCGACGATGTGGTGCTCTACACCGCTGCCATCGACCCTATACTAAACGAGCATAAATATATCGTTCCCGGTCTTGGCGATGCCGGCGACTTATGCTACGGCGACAAAGTATGACAGCGAAAATACGAATAAAGGATTTATACATACAAACAGATGTTTGATTTCTATACCATCCACGACTACCCGACAATAGAGGAAAAGCAGATGCACACCATGTCGTTTATTAATAAGGTGATACGGGAAGGGCGTCAGAGTGATATGATCCTCGTCACGGAGGCTATTCAGGAGAAGCACCTGGTAAAGATTGCCGAGACCATTGCCAGTCGCGAGGAGATACGTATTGTCTTGCTTGCCGGACCGTCGTCGAGCGGTAAGACGTCCACCAGTAAACGGCTCTGCATACAATTGATGGCATGCAGAAAACACCCCGTGGCACTGTCGATGGACAATTGGTTCGTCGATAGGGAATATACTGTGCTCGACGCAGAAGGAAAGCCTGATTTCGAAAGTATTCATTCTATGGATCTCAAGCAGTTTCATAGCGACCTCGACAACCTTATCCAAGGTAAGGACGTGGCTCTGCCGACCTTCAATTTCACCAAGGGCAAGCGCGAGTATAACGGCGAGCGTCTCACGTTGGAAAAGGATATGATACTCGTTATCGAAGGCATTCATGCGCTTAACCCTCTTATCTCGGAGAATATCCCTGCCACAGAGAAGTTCAAGATCTTTGCCGCTCCTATGAGTCCAATCTCTCTTGACGGCGAGCAATGGATTCCGACAACAGCCAACAGGCTCCTTCGTCGCATCAGCCGCGACTTTCAGACCCGTGGCAAGACGGCCCAGGAAACCATAGCCGGCTGGCGTTCGGTCGTAAGGGGAGAGGAGAAATGGATTCTCCCGTTTAAGGATGAGGCTGATGTGGTCTTCGATACTTCTATGCTCTACGAGCTTGCTGCATTGAGACCAAAGGCAGAGAAAGCACTTAAGAAAGTGCCTAAGGACTCGCCGGAGTACGAGATTGCCGACCGGCTGCTTAGCTTCCTTGAGTGTTTCTGCCCTATCAATCCCGATTTTATTCCAAATAACTCATTGCTGCGTGAGTTTATCGGTGGTTCTACATTCGATGTCACATAACCCAAAACAGGGCATCATGAAGCATGATGTTTTCATTTTGCATTCAGCCTTATCCACGTCTGCTGGATAAGGCTGAATGCAATTATAGGTCTGGACAACCGGTTTATAAAAAGAAATAGCGTGATTCTTAACGATTTAGCATTTTTTTTATTAATTTTGCAATCAGAGAAATTAATATTTAATCAACAAGTATGGATAATCAATTTACGATTTGGACAATTTTGAAACTCGTCGGTTCGCTGGCTCTTCTGATGTACGGAATGAAGTCGATGAGTGAGAGTCTTCAGAAAATGGCTGGTCCGCAGTTGCGTCACGTGCTGCAGTCGATGACGAAGAACCGTTTCTTTGGAACGATAGCAGGAATGTTGGTCACGGCGTCAGTGCAGAGCTCCACTGCTACGACGGTGATGACCGTCTCGTTTGTCAACGCCGGTCTACTGACCCTTGCCCAGGCTATTGCCATCATCATGGGTGCCAACATCGGTACGACAGTCACCGCCTGGATCATGTCGGCAGGATTCTATTTCGACATCGACGAGTTCGTGTGGCTGACATTCATCATCGGAATTATTCTCATATACTCAAAGAAACGTAAGTTTATCGGCGACTTCCTCTTCGGTATCGCCTTGCTTTTCCTCGGATTAGGTACCCTGAAAGCCACCGGCTTTGCCATAGATTTCGCGCAGTATCCTGCCTTGGTGAGCTTCCTTCATGGCTTCGGCGACAACTATCTTTCTTACATTATCTTCCTGCTCATCGGTGCTGTGCTCACCTCGTGCGTGCAGAGCTCGGCAGCCATCATGGCTATCACAATGACGCTCAGCGTCATGGGCATGCTGCCGGTCTACCTCGGCATCGCGCTCGTCATGGGCGAGAATATCGGTACGACGATAGCATCGAACATCGCTGCGCTCAAAGCCAATATCCAAGCACGACGCGCCGCATTCGCACATTGCTTCTTCAACTGTTTCGGAGTAGTGCTGATGCTATTTGTGTTCAAGCCCTTTGTCAACTTGGTGTGCGCGATGTGGGGCTATCCCACAGGTGCCGATGCGACAGACAAAGCGCTCGCAGAGAATGTCATACTGCTGCCGCTGATACTCGCCACCTTCCATACTGCATTCAATGTCATAGGCACACTCATTCTGATATGGTTCATTCCTGTCATCGAGCGTATTGCATGCACTGTAATCTCAGGTCATAAGGATGCGCGATACAAGGATGAGGAAGAAGACGGAAAACTGCATTTCATCACCGCCGGCATACTTGCCACACCTGAGCTCTCAGTGCTCGAGGCACGTAAGGAAATACAACTCTTCGGCGAGCGCATACAGAGGATGTTCGGCATGGTTATCGATCTTATACACGAACAGAACGATAATAAGTTCGTTAAGATTTTCACACGGATAGAGAAATATGAGGGAATATCCGACAGTATGGAAATAGAGATTGCCAAATATCTCGACGAGGTGAGCGACAACCACCTCTCTGACGAGACCAAGGCGTCGATACGTGCCATGCTCCGCGAAATCAGTGAGATAGAGTCGATAGGCGACTCATGCTACAATCTCGCACGCACCCTCAACCGCCTGCACGGCAGTCGCGACGGATTCAACGAGAAGCAGATGGGACACATACACCAGATGTTCAATCTCGCCAACGATGCGCTGACAGAGATGAACGTGATGCTGAACGGGAAAAAGGCGGCACTCAATGTCAACCACTCGTTCAATATCGAGTTGGAAATCAACAACTATCGTAACCAACTGAAGAATCAAAACATCAACGACGTAAATAATCACGTCTACACGTATGCCATTGGTACGATGTATATGGATATTATCAATGAGTGTGAGAAGCTCGGCGACTACATCGTCAACGTCGTTGAGGCGCGCATGGGAACACGCCAGAAAAGAGAATAACGTGATTTTTCCGCAATAAGCCAGAACGAGTTGTTTCTGCCCTCGTTGCGGCAAAGAGATATTGGTTGTCGGCATTGGGTTTAAGCATTGCATAAAACAGCCGGCATGCGTCAGCTGTAGGGGCGTGATTTATCACGTTCCGAAATCCACCAAAAACAATCCGACAGACGTTGCGACGTGATTGCAAAGGCGGAACGTGATAAATCATGCCCCTACGATATACACAAATAAAGTTAACACAAAGGTTGTTCTGACCGCACATACAGCCGATATTCTCCGGCACGTTATCCTTTGATGCCGCAAAACGCTTGTTTTTGTGGTTATCAGAGCGTTTCCAGCAATGCTCGGCAACCCTCTTCACAGTCGCGCCAAGTGGCGTCGAAGTTGCCGGTATACCAAGGGTCAGCAACATCAGGAACCTCGCCGTAAGCCTTTTCCCGGTTGTTTCTCTCAGGAAACTCCATGAGCAGATGTATCTTTCCCTCTATGTCGTCGCCGAAGATGCGGCGCATATTGCGGAGGTTATTGCCGTCCATACCGACAATAAGGTCGTAGCAGTCGTAGTCACGGCGTGTTATCTGTCGTGCGGCATGACCATAGCAACGGATGCCGTGCTCCGCAAGTTTACGTTGTGCAGGTGGATAAACGGGGTTGCCAATCTCCTCCGTACTTGTGGCAGCGGAGGAAATGTAAAACTCATTCTCCCTGCCGGCGCGTCGCACAAGGTCTTTCATTATATATTCCGCCATCGGACTGCGACAGATATTGCCGTGGCATACAAATAGTATTTTTTTCATTGTCGTTCGTTGTATGATTGTTTCCTGTTTAGGAAACGGTGTCTCGTGTTATTCTGTCTGAACAGTGTCAGGTGCTTGTTTACAGCCGGTCGAGAATCTTTTTCAGTTTCTCGCGGTGTTTCCTTCGCTTCCGTTCCTTACGATTGAAAAGCAAATCGCTCAGTCCCGACATCGGATTTCCGCCTGACGCCTTGTACTTTGCATCAGCCATGTCGACCTTGTTGATACCAAGGTCGAAGTGTATGGTCATGCCCTTCTTTGCCAATACCTCCACCTCGTCGAGCATATACTCACGTCGGTGCATCTTCACCACGGCAGGTATGGAGTCGTAGTCGAGCGTCAGCCGGTCGTAGTTCTTATGCACGAAGATAATTTTCCCCTTTCGGCGTGGCACAACCGTTATACCCTGCGTGCTTGTCTGTGCTATCTCTTCAATGGAATCGGCGATAATGGCATTAGCCACCGGCTGACGAGAGTCGTCGTCGATGACAGATACCTGCTTCTGCGCCATAACGGAAAGCGACAGAAATGCAAGAATAGTAAGCACACACAATTTCATATTCAAAGGCAAAAATAAGACATTCGCCCGAAGCCTGCAAATGTGTTAACTTATATTCTAAGAAAGCCGGCAGCCCTTAACCTTTATTAGCGAGATGTGGTTGTAAACCAACGTGTTAGTATGCGTCGCAGCGGTTCGTCGTAGAACTTGTAGCATACTGTGGCAAGAACGCCGGCAATGACGAACAGCGCCACCGGCGTAGACCATGTGTAAGGTCCGAAAGGATGGCTGTCGGTGTTGATCCAATGTATGTATAGATAGATGAGCGGATAATGGACGGTATAGAGTGGATATGACAAACGCCCGAGGTAGTCGGCTGCGGCTTTCTCTTTTCCGCCTACCGCGCCGCGTGCTCCAACATATATAAGTACGGGGAAAATCATCGTGATGCAGATGATCTGATACCACACGTTGGCGTTCTTCCATGCTGTCAACCACGAAAAGCTCGGTACTGTCAACAGCAGGGCGAGCGCTATGCCTGAGAGCAGGAATATGGGCTTACGAATCTGTCGCGGACGTTCTTCGCGGAACTTACGCGCCAGGAGCATGCCTATAGGGTAGACGAAGAGCAGACGTAGTGCACCGCCAAGGAGATTCTTCGGCTCTGACGACCACCCCACGCCTATATGTCCGTCGGCACAGAACAAGACATACGACAGCAATGCGAGGGCGGCAATTGATACCCAGCGCTGCAGGTTCTTCGTCGACACACGCACGATCAGGACGGCATAGAGAATGCTTCCGAGATATTCGAAGAACAGCGACCAATGAGGTCCGTTGAGTGGAAAAATCTCCGTGTTGCCCCTGACATCGAGGCTCGCAGGTGCAGGAATCATAAACAGCGATAGCAAAGTGCCGACCAGAAGCATGGAAACAGGTACGGAGGTGCCGTCCCACTTCGTGAAGCCTTGCAGGCAGAAAGCCATGATACCAAAGAGGACACCGAGCACCACCATCGGGTGCAGACGTATCAAACGACGTTTACAGAACTCCCATACTGTCAGTTGACCGGCGGTATTGCCTTCGGGAGAGACGTATGTCTTGCCTCGCTATCGGTCGTCGTAGGCATAGCTCATGACAAAACCGGAGAGAATGAAGAAGAAATCGACAGCCAGAAAGCCATGAAAGCAATTCTGTTCGGCATCGCCATTGGCGAATGCTATAGCCTCAAAGAGGTGAGAGACAAGCACACACAGTGATGCCACTCCGCGCAGACCGTCGAGAATGTCGTAGCGTGGCTTAGTGATGTATCTGTGTTGTGTCATTATTTTTCTGAAAGTATTTCAATGAGTTTTTTCACTCCCTGTGACGCTCCCTCCCTTATGTGCATGATGTTCTGTGAACTGTTGAAAGCGACATCGTTCGGGTCGATAAGGTATATCGGTGTGCCGGGGCGCACATGGCGTGACAGTCCGGCGGCGGGATAGACGTTGAGCGACGTGCCGATGATGACAAACACGTCAGCCTGTTGTACCCAACCAGCTGCCTGCTCTATCATCGGCACACTTTCATTGAAGAACACGATGAACGGACGGAGCAATGAACCGTCGCCTGCCTTAGTGCCCGGCACTACCTCGCAGTCGTCCTCGGTCAGTTCGCGGATATAACGAGGGTCGTAAGGGTTGTCGGAAGAGCAAACCTTTGCTAATTCGCCGTGCAGATGACACACATGGGTGGAGCCTCCTCTCTCATGCAGATTGTCAACATTTTGTGTGACGACTAGCACCTCGTATTCATTCTCCATGCGGGCAATCAGCCGGTGCCCCTCGCAGGGTTGTGCGGCATATAGCTTGCGGCGTAGCGTATTATAGAAGTTTGTTACCAGTTCCGGGTCGGCGAGCCAAGCCTCATGGGTAGCCACCTGTGAGACAGGAAAGTCCTCCCATAAGCCGTCGGCACCACGGAATGTCTTGAAACCACTTTCAACAGACATGCCCGCACCTGTAAGAAATACTATTGTTTTCATAAAGTCTTTACTCGAATTATATGTTGTTATGTTTATACTATAATTTTTTTTTCTTTTTTCACATGGCATATATTTCATGCCATTTTCCGCACAGAAACAGAAGTATGCGAGACAGCTCGGTCATAAGAATTTGGGTTTAACCCGAATCGGTCAATAGACCGCGGTGTCGTTTTCTTATCAAAGAACAAGAGCTTTCCTACTG
>CAJPPF010000004.1 GCA_905372445.1 uncultured Prevotella sp.
AAAACTAAAAGGAATGTTTTTAGTAACGCTTACTATTTTTGGCAAAAAGTAAGCCTCTATTGGCTATACGTGCCTGTAGTGCCGATAAATAAAGGCTTGCAGAACTTTCATTCAGTTTTTACCGGACACCAATAATTATATAATCATTATCACGTTTTTTTCATGCAGTATCACACGTTTATAAACACCAAATACATGCACGGCATGATAATATTTGACAGCAATGTTTTTCGTTTAAGAAGAAATTTCATTAACTTTGCATCGAAATCTGCCATTAGCTTAAAAGGCCCTAAACCGAGATACTATATGAAATCTTTACTTCTTGCAATAGCCTTCATGTGGCCTTTCCACGAAATCAAGGCGCATGACAATCTTACACTCTGCTACGACCGTCCGGCTGATTTCTTTGAAGAAGCGCTCGTCATCGGCAACGGGCATTTGGGCGGAATTGTTTATGGCGGCACAACGACCGACCGCATATCGCTCAACGACATCACGCTATGGACAGGCGAACCCGACATGAAGTCGGTCAGTCCTGAAGCTTACCGACATCTTCCTGCCGTCCGTCAGGCGCTGAACGCCGAGGACTATGCCAAGGCTGACTCACTGGCACGCCTGCTTCAGGGCAAGAACTCCGAGAAGTATCAGCCGCTCGGAAACCTCTTTATCGAATATCTTGACAATGCAGCGACAGGTAGCTACCGCCGTTCTTTATCGCTCAACACGGCGACGGCACAGACAGAATACATGCGTAGCGGGAAAAGATTCTCAACGGAGTATTTCGTATCTGCCCCGGATTCAGTAATCGTGGTGCATCTCAGCACGAAAGCAAAGGGCGGCATCAATGCGCGGATTCGCCTTGACTCACAGTTGCCTCATACAATCCATGCAGCAGGAAACAGAATAACAAGCAACGGATATGCCGCTTATGCCGCCAACAAATACTACATAAACGGCGAGCACGGCGGGCATTTCTATTACGACGAAAACCGCGGAATACACTTCTCAACTATCGTCGACATTAAAAACAACGGCGGTACAGTAGTGGCAGAGGGTAATACCCTTCGTGTGAAAGGCTGTAAGGACGTCGTGATAACCATAGCCAACGCGACGAGTTTCAACGCCTCCGACAAAAACCCCGTGAAAGAAGGCAGAGACTATAAAGTCGCTGCACTGCGCATCATCAACAAAGCTTCGGCGAAAGCATATAAGCAGTTGCGCGACAGTCACATCGCAGACTACCAGCGATATTTCCATCGTGTCAGTCTCGATCTTGGCAAGACTGACGCAGCGATAAAAGCGATGACCACCGACAGGCAGCTGCGCAACTATGTCGAACAGCACCAGAGCAATCCTGAACTCGAGGCATTGTATTTCCAATATGGTCGCTATCTGCTTATTTCAAGTAGCCGCACACCGTTTGTCCCTGCCAACCTGCAAGGATTATGGAATGAAGACATGGACGCTCCTTGGCGTAGCAATTACACTATCAACATCAACCTTGAGGAGAACTACTGGGGCGCGGAGACGACAAATCTGCCAGAGATGCACCTGCCACTGGCTACATTCATTAAATCAATGGAGCGCACAGGGCGTATGACGGCACAGTCGTTCTATGGCATAAACAACGGATGGTGCGCAGGACACAACAGCGACATCTGGGCAATAACCTCGCCCGTTGGCGAGCAGAACGAAAGTCCGGAATGGGCAAACTGGACCATGGGAGGCGCATGGCTTGCCACTCATCTGTGGGAACACTATATGTTCACCAAAGACAAGCAGTTCATTGCCGAATACTACCCTACGCTGAAAAATGCCGCGGAGTTCTGTTTGAACTGGCTCATCGAAAAGGACGGAGAACTCATAACCATGCCGTCAACATCGCCGGAGAACCATTTTATTACGTACAAAGGTTACAACGGCAGTTTCTTCTATGGCGGCACTGCCGACCTTGCCATTATCCGCGAGTGCGTGGGCGATGCCGTGAAAGCGGCAACGGAACTGGGCATCGACGAGGATTTCTGCCGGAAGGCAAACAACAGACTTGCCCGCTTACGCCCATACAAGACAGGCAGACGAGGACAACTCCTCGAATGGTATCATGACTGGGACGACGCTGACTGGACACACCGACACCAGTCGCATCTCATAGGCTTGTATCCGGGACATCATATCACGCCGGCGACGACGCCTGAACTGGCAAAGGCTGCCGCACGCTCATTGGAGATAAAAGGCGACAAGACCACCGGGTGGAGCACCGGGTGGAGAATAAACCTCTTTGCCCGACTGCTCGACGACAAGAATGCCTACCACATGGTGCGTACACTGCTCAACTACGTGTCGCCCGACAAATACGAAGGAGCCGACCGTCGCAGCGGAGGAGGCACTTATCCGAACCTGCTCGATGCGCACTCACCGTTTCAGATCGACGGCAACTTCAGCGGTAGTGCCGGTATAGCGGAGATGCTCATGCAGAGCACTCCGGAGAGTATCACACTGCTCCCTGCCTGCCCACAGGCATGGAAAGACGGAGCATTCAGCGGACTATGTGCCCGCGGCGGATTCACAGTAGACTTGAAATGGAAAGACGGGCGGGCTGTCTCTGCGACAATTTACGCAAGGGAAGGCGGAACGACGACACTGCGTGCAAACGGGAAAGAACATAAATTGACACTCAAGAAAGGCGAAAAGAAACAAATAACACTACTAAGCATTGTATGTCATGCTTCAATCAGTGCGGCACAGTCGCTATCACCATCAACAAAATGGCATTGGGACAAAGGACAGATAGTCGTTGACATGCCTGTACGTCCCGCAGGACAACCGACGGCAATAGCCCTTCGCAGAGCGGAAATGAATTGTGTGCGTATCGGATTTGCCGGACTTGGAATGCGCGGCACATCGGCTGTAGCACGCTACACATATATTAACGGCGTTGACATAAAGGGACTGTGCGACTACGACAAAGAGCGTGCCGACCGCTGTCAGCAGTATCTCCGCAAACGCGACCTGCCTCCGGCTGCAGTATTTTATGGCGAGAACGGATATAAGACACTCTGCGAACGCGAAGACATTGACCTTATATATATTGCGACAGACTGGAATCATCATTTTCCGATAGCGAAGTATGCGCTCGAACATGGAAAGAACGTCGCCATAGAAGTGCCGGCTGCCATGAACTTGGAACAGTGCTGGGCTCTGATAAACCTCGCAGAAGCGAAACAGCTGCATTGCATGATGCTCGAGAACTGCTGCTACGACTGGTACGAGATGACAACGCTCAACATGGCACAGAACGGACTCTTTGGCGAGGTGCTACGCGCAGAAGGAGCTTACATACACACCCTCGACCCTTACTGGGATGAATATTGGAAAGACCCTAACGACAAGACGCAACTCGGATGGCGCATGATATATAACCGCGACAACCGTGGCGACATCTATGCTACCCACGGGCTTGGACCAGTGGCGCAGGCTCTCGACATACATCGCGGAGACCGTTTCACCACGCTTGTGGCAATGGATACGAAGAGCGTACACGGAAAAGAATATGTAGAAAAGATAACCGGCGAGGAATGCAGCAACTTCCGAAACGGCGACCATACGACAACACTCATGCGGACCGCCGGTGGAAAGGTCGTGGAGATTCAACATAATGTAATGAATCCACAGCCATACAACCGTCTTTACAAGCTCACCGGCACCAAGGGCTATGCGACGAAATACCCGGAAGAGCATTACTCCTTTGAGCATTCGTTCATCTCTGCCGAAGAACAGCAAAAACTTGAACGGGAATATGAACACCCAATACTGAAGAAATACGGCGTTGACGCAAAGGAAGTAGGCGGTCACGGCGGTATGGATTATATAATGGACAGCCGTCTTATCTACTGTCTTCTCAATGGTCTGCCACTCGACATCGACGTATACGACCTTGCAGAATGGTGCTGTCTTGCAGAACTGGGCAGTCTGTCAATGGACAACAACAGCGCTTCGGTTGCCTTCCCCGACTTCACCCGCGGTCACTGGAACGACAGGCAAGGATTCCGGCATGCCTACGCCTCGCCCGAACAAGAAAAAGAAAAAGAAGAGATTGCTAAAGCGTTCACCGAGAAATTAAAGGAAGAGACCATTAAACAAAAGCTATGGAAGAAGTTCGATAAGGCACAAAAGCATACAAAATAAGATTGTATGCAGTCACCTGCAAAGCTCTCGACACATTGATGTTATTCTTTAAGTAATGAATAATTAAAAACAGAAAAAAGGTACTATAAAATGAGGATAATCAGTCGTTATATAAAAAATAATTAGTACTTTTGCAGGGGAGAGGTAATAATTCATTCCATATAATATGGTATCATTATTCACACCTCGACACGAACTTTATTAAATACATATTAAATACAATAAAATCTATTATTAAATTCATAAAAGAAAGGACCAATATGACTATGAAGTACAACAAGGAGTTGCGCAAGTTTGTTTGCGATCTGGCACTTAAAACAGACAAACCTATACTGAAACTTACTCAGAAGGATTACATTGACAATGGTCTGCAACACCTTCTCGACAAGTACGGAACATACTATGAAATCAATGTAAAAGTATTCGATGAGCTGCAACATACTATCACAGGCTGGCCTGCCGGCAAACCAAATGCATACGACACACACCGTCCGGAGCGTGCATTCCCTTTCCCAAAGACCGTTCTCGTCTTCTCTCCACACCCTGACGACGATGTAATCTCTATGGGTGGAACCATACAGCGTATGGTAAGTCACGGTCACATTGTACATGTAGCATACCACACCTCAGGAAATATTGCTGTGACCAATGAGGAAGTAATGCGCTATATGCACTTTATGAACGGCTTCCAGAAAATCTTCTGCAAGCAACCGGACGATACTATCAAAGAGAAATATAATGAAATAAAAGAACTCACCAGGAAAAACAATGCTGACGATTACAACACACGCGATATGCTTACACTCAAAGCACTCATCCGTCGTGGAGAGGCTCGCATGGCTTGCGCATACAATGATATCCCAAAGGAACAGATCCATTTCCTTGACATGCCTTTCTATGAGAGTGGCAAAATAGAGAAACTGCCTTTAGGACCAGAGGACTACAAGCGTGTGAAAGACATCATCACCGAGATTAAGCCACACATGATATTCGTTGCCGGCGACCTTGCCGACCCACACGGAACACACCGTAAATGTACAGAAGCAGTGTTCGATGTGATGAATGAGCTGCGCAAGGAGAATCCTGAATGGCTTAAGAATTGCCGCGTATGGATGTATCGCGGAGCATGGGCAGAGTATAGCATTGAGGAAATCGAAATGGCTGTCCCAATGAGTCCCGACGAGCTCCGCAACAAGCGTAACTCTATCCTGCGCCACCAGTCACAGATGGAATGTGCTCCATTCCTTGGCAATGACGAACGCCTGTTCTGGCAACGTTCAGAGGATCGCAACAGAGCAACAGCAGCCTTGTACGACAAACTTGGCTTGACATGCTATGAAGCAATGGAGGCTTTCGTAGAGTGGCATTTCTAAACTAAGGAAAAGCGAATGAGGAAACTACTGCTAATGCTGTTCTGCTGCGCATCATTGTCGGGCATATCACAGAATCTGATAAGCTCCGGCTCACCTCTCTACAAGCTGCCATACAAGGATACATACGTCCGCGAGCCACTTGTAGCAGAGAACATATTCCGCACAGCAAAGCCGGAACGCACCAAGCCCGCCTCCTTTACCGAGGCTAAGAAAGTGCTTCCGTTGCCATCATGGGAGGGGCATGAAAAAGAGATAGAAATGTATTGGAAAGCCTGGGAGATAGGGTTGAAGAACATCGGGCAGCCTCTCGACGACTCAGGTTTCGTGACATCATATATCTCACCTGCCTACAATGGCAATATCTTCATGTGGGACTGCGCGTTTATAACGATGTTCACCCGCTATGGAGAGCGGTTCTTTCCTTTTCAGAAAACCCTCGATAACTTCTATGCCAAGCAGCATCCCGACGGATTTATCTGTCGCGAGATACGCGCAGACGGTTCTGACTGTTTCGGACGTTACGACCCTACATCCACAGGTCCGAACATCCTCCCGTGGTCAGAATGGCTGTATTACACTCAGTATGGCGACGACTCGCGCCTGAACAAGGTATTCCCCGCACTGGCGGCATACTGCAAATGGCTGAAACTGAACCACACATGGCAGAGTGGAATGTACTGGAGTTCCGGCTGGGGAACAGGCATGGACAACATGCCCCGCGTGCCGGAACACTACAACACCATCTATTCTAATGGTCACATGGTATGGCTTGACGCCTGTCTGCAGCAGATTATGATGAATAAGATTCTTCTTCAGATGGGCTTCTATCTTGAGCGCTGGCAGGAGATAGAAGAGTTTGAAGACGAGATAAAGATGATGACCAAGTACATCAACGACCGTATGTGGAGCGAGAGCGATGAGTTTCTATACGACGAGTACCGCGACGGCACACTCTCAACGACACAGGGCATATATGCATATTGGGCACTCCACACGGATGTATTGCCCAAAGAGCGCCTCGACAAACTCGTTGCTCATCTGGCAGACACCACCAAGTTCTTCAGACATCATGCACCGGCATCGCTTTCAGCACAGCACCCTAAATATAAAGCCAACGGTCGTTATTGGGTCGGCGGCGTATGGCCGTCAGCGACCTACATGGTGATAAGTGGTTTGAAAGAGAAAGGCTACGACCGGTTGGCGTGGGACATTGAGATGAACCATTATAAGAATGTACTTGATGTCTACAAGCAGACTGGCACCTTCTGGGAGTACTATGCTCCGGAAAGCTCTGCCCCCGGCTTCATGGCACGCAAGGATTTCGTCGGATGGACAGGTCTCACACCTATCGCCGAACTGATAGAATACATCTTCGGCATCAGAGCCAATGTGCCGGACGGCAAGCTCACCATTGATGTCAATCTGCTTGATGCTTACAGCATCGACCGCTATCCTTTTGGGAAAGACGGCAACATATACATAAAGGTTGCAAAGCGTAGTTCACAAGAAGAGAAGCCAAAGGTGACGATAAAGACCAACAAGGACTTTGAACTGACTCTCAAATGGAACGGCAAAGCTGAAGTGACACAGATAAAAGCGAACAGATAACACCAATGAGTTATATCAAACTGTTGATATTATCAACATTCTTACTAACATCAAATGTTGTCCTCCACGCACAGGAGGACAGCATTTTTATTGTACATACAGATTCTGCGTTGCAGCACATTGCGCCGCAACCGAACGATTACCTCTCAGCAAAAACAAAGTACAAAGGCGAGCGTCTGTTCAAGAAACGGTGGGTACAGTCGACATTTATCGGTGTGCCTCTCATTATCGGAGGTCTTATCGAGATGCACCACAACCATCATTTCCGCTCCATGCGCAACAGTTTCCTTCCATACTTCAAAAGCAGTATCGACGACAAGATACAGTACACTCCCACGGCAATCATGCTCGGCATGAAGCTCGCCGGCGTGAAAGGAAAGACACCATGGAAGAAGATGCTCGTTGCCAACGCCTCCGCCATACTTCTGCACAGCATAACCACTTATTCGATAAAGAGCATTGTTCATGAAGAGCGCCCTGACGCAACAGCAAACAACAGTTTTCCGTCCGGTCATACAGCGACGGCATTCATGTCGGCAACGATGCTCTCGAAGGAGTATGGGCACATCAGTCCGTGGATTTCCGTGGGAGGATATTCCATAGCCACTGCCACCGGCGTGATGCGAATGATGAACAACCGCCACTGGATGAGCGACATCCTTGCAGGAGCAGGCATCGGTATCATGAGCGCAGAGTTCGGCTACTGGATTGCCGATGCACTGTTCCCAAAGAGTAAGAAAAGCTACAATCCTGACGACGTTGTACTCTCCGATGCCGACAGCAACCCGTCGTTCTTTGGCATCTATGCCGGTTTCTATGCTCCTCTCCGCGATCACAACATCACGGAGAAGGTGCGCTCCAGCACCGGTGGCACAGCCGGTTTCGAAGGTGCTTATTTCTTTCACGACAACTGGGGTATAGGAGGACAATTCGGAGTCTCCGACATTAACTACATCACTAAGTCAAAAAAAGAGATTGTAGGTAGCATGCATTTCTATACAACCCAAGCAGGTGCATACTTTTCCCTCCCTCTCTATGAGCGTCTTTTCTTAGGCGCAAAGGTGATCGGCGGCACAACTTTCTATCCCGCCCACCAGACAACGACAATACAAGAGGAGCGTAAGATAGGACTATGCGCTACCACAGGACTGTCGTTAGGACTTCGTGCGAAACAACATTTTGATGTTAAATTCAATGCCGACTACAGCACCATGCCGTCAATCGACAGGCGCGACAACAGCCGCTACCACATGTTGGTACTCTCCGGCCAAGCTATGATACGATTCTGACAACTCTCCTTACATTTATAAAAACAATTCGGGCTGGTTCCGACAATCATCAGAACCTGCCCGAATTATATTTTTGTCTCATTTAACCCTAATCGGTCAATAGACCGCGGTGTTGTTTTATTATCAAAGAACAAGAGCTTTCCTACTGCTTTCGCCCGCTTGTGTGGCATCTTACCAGCCGTATTACTTTGACGTAGCCCGCTACGCCCACGGTAACAAGACTGCTAATCTGCTCCGTAATAAAACGAAATAAGTTTGGAATCTATTGACCGTTTTGGGTTTAAAGTGATTTCTTATAACATCTTCTACGCTTGTGGATTGTCACGTCAAGCTCCGACCATTGACTCTGAACGGCAGTATTTGTCTCCATCTCTGCCTGGGTCTCGCCCCACTCCCAACCGTACGACACATAACGCGGAATAAGATCAGAGAACAACAGAGCATTAGCTCCCTTCTTACGATACTCCGGCAACACACCGACGAGCAGACAGTCAACAACCTTTGTTTTATGGAATTTCAACGCACGGAGTATGTGCCACCAGCCAAAAGGAAACAGTCGTCCGCGGCGGCATTTCTGCAATGCCTTAGTCAGTGAAGGGATCGTAATACCAAAACCAACAAGTTTGTTATCGCATGTCGAATCCTCTATGAGTGTGATAAGATCGTAATCAACGAAGTTAAGATATAGTTTTACATACTGGTCAATCTGCTTCTCCGATAGCTCCGAGAAACCATAGAGGTCTTGGTAGCATATATTTATCAGTTCAAAAATCTTCTTCCCATAGCCTCCATTGAAGACCTCCTTGCGGTTTTTTATCTTTTTCACGCGTAGTCCGTAGCGTGTCTGAATCATCTCTGATATCTTTGCATATTTCTCCGGCACCTCAGAAGGAATAGGCAACTTACACTCGATATAGTTATTATCAGCCTCCCAACCGCCGAGTTTCTCCATGTGCTCAGGATAATACGGATAGTTGTAAGGCAGCGGCATTGTTCCGAGCTGGTCGAAACCCTCAATGAGCATTCCTTCCGGGTCGAAGTCAGTGAAACCAAGCGGACCGACAATTTGGTTCATTCCCCTTGCCCGTCCCCACTCCTCGACAGTCTCTAAAAGGGCACGTGACACCTCTATGTCATCAATGAACTCAATCCATCCGAAGCGCACGTCCTTTCTGTTCCATTTTGTGTTTGCCTTATGATTGATTATCGCCGCCACGCGACCGACAAGCTTTCCATCCTTGTAACAGAGAAAATAATCAGCCTCACAAAATTCGAAAGCAGCATTTTTCTTCTTGTCAAGAGCTCCCATCTCATCAAAAAAGAGCGGCGGAGCATCATATTCATTGCCTTTATAAAGATCGTAATGCAGGTCTATGAAACGAGTAAGGTCTTTCTTATTCTCGACCTTCTTAATTTCTATTTTTGCCATTTACTCAATTATTTCTTGTTTTTGAAATGGCAAAGGTAACTAAAAAAAATGAATTTCACAATACGCGCGTGTTATTTTCTTTTGTTTTCCGCTTTTTTGCTATCTTTGCACAAATAATTTATCAATATGAATTCACAAGAAACCACACAAGGCAACCCAGTTGTTGTCATCACAGGTGCATCGTCGGGCATAGGGCGCGAGGTGGCACGACAAATGTCAGAGAAGAATTTCACGGTATATGATCTGTCGCGTACAGAGCGCCCTCAGGAGGGCGTCAGTCATCTGACATGCGATGTCACAAATCGTGACAGTATTAAAACAGCCATCGACACCGTCATTGACCGCTCTTCGAGAATCGATATTCTCATTCTCTGTGCCGGCTCTGGTGTTGCCGGAGCATTAGAGATGATGACAGAGGAGGAAATGCTCTTTCAGTTCGACGTCAACGCACACGGTCCTCTCCGCGTAGCACAAGCCGCACTGCCTTATATGCGCAACCAGCAGCTCAACCGTAATGGCGAGCGAGGAAGGATTCTATTCATCAGTTCCGTGGGAGCTATCTTCCCGTTGCCATTCCAAGGTCTGTATTCTGCCACAAAGACATCAGTAAATGCCATCGCCTATGCCATGCGCAACGAGCTTCACCCCTTCCATATCCAGGTATCGAGCATTCTGCCGGGCGATGTGAAGACAGGCTTCACTGCAGCGCGGAAGAGCAACACCAACGGCAGTGAGATATACACTCACATGAACGATGCCTTTGAGGCAATGGCAAGCGACGAGATCAACGGCAGTTCGCCTGTGACCATAGCCGGAAGAATCGTTAAGATAGCAATGAAGAAGAGACTGAAGATGTACTACACTCTCGACTGGCTCTCAAAGGCTCAGTATATGCTTCAGAATATTGCTCCACACTCTCTCATACTGTATGTTCTGCGTAAGATGTATAAATGTTAGAATAAACCATTCATTAATATGTTGAACAGCATAAAGAAAACAGCAGTGCTTCTGCTCATGTCGATCATTTGTCTTAACGCATCTGCACAGCTGACAATAGTAAAGAATGGCAAAGCAAAAACCGCAATTGCCATTGTCGATGACAACAGTGCCAACAATGCGGCAGCGAAGCTATTACAGGACTTTATAAACCGTATCACCGGCGCAGTGTTGCCCCTTTCTCCGACAACTGGCAAGGGCACACACATCATTATCGGCGAGCAGTCGTCGAAGGTCGGCGAGGATGGTTTCGAGATCGTATGCAAAAAGGGCATACTACATATCAAGACAGGAGGCGACAAGGGGTCCATATATGGCGTTGTCACTCTGCTTGAGGACGTCCTGGGCGTGAAATACTACGCAAAGGACTTCTATACTCTCGACAAGCGACCTACGATAACCATTCCTGCGCTCCACCGTAGCGAGTCGCCTGCATTCCGCTATCGTCAGACACAAAGCTATGGATATGAAGACCCGATATACAAGATGTGGTTTCGTCTGGAGGAGCCTAAGGAGCTGTTCATTGGCAATATGTGGGTTCACACCTTCAACCGCATCCTGCCTTCAAAGCGCTTCGGCAAGGAGCATCCCGAGTATTACTCACTGATAAACGGCGAGCGACGCCCGGGCGACCACAGCCAATGGTGTCTGACCAATCCCGATGTCTTTGAGGCGGCATGCACACAGCTCGACAGCATCTTCCGCGCCAATCCTGGAATGAAAATGATCAGCGTTAGCCAGAACGACGGAAACGACACCTACTGCCACTGCGAGAACTGCATGGCTGTCGACGAATACGAAGGCGCCCACAGCGGAAACTACATACGATTCCTTAACAAACTGGCGGAACGATACCCCGACAAGGAGTTTTCTACCCTCGCCTACCTCTTCACCATGCAACCGCCGAAGCATGTCAAGCCGTTGCCTAACGTGAACATAATGCTATGCGACATTGACTGCAAGCGCGAGGTGCCACTGACAGAAAACGCGTCAGGACGGCAGTTTGTCGAAGCTCTCGAGGGGTGGTCGCGCATTTCAGATAATATCTTCGTATGGGACTACGGCATCAATTTCGACAATACCGTAAGCCCATTCCCAAACTTCCATATCCTGCAACCTAACATTAAGCTGTTCAAGGACAATCATGTGACGATGCACTTCTCGCAGGTCAACGGTATCAAAGGCGGTGATTTCACCGAACTGCGTGCCTACATGATTGCAAAACTCATGTGGAATCCCTGTCAGGATGCCGACAGCCTGATGCTTGATTTCATGGAGGGTTACTACGGCAAGGCGGCTCCGTTCATGTACCAATATCAGAAGCTCATGCAGGGCGCCCTTCTCTGTAGCGGCGTCGACCTGTGGATATACGACTCGCCGATATCGCATAAGGACGGAATGCTCAACGAACGGATGATAAAGACCTACAACGAACTGTTCGACAAAGCCGAAGCGGCTGTCAGCGATGATGCCGTCAGGCTGTATCATGTGCAGCAGAGCCGACTCACACTGCAATATTCCGAACTCGAGATAGCCCGCACGAAACCCGGCAACGACCGTTCGGCACTGCTCGACCTTTTCGAGCAACGCACTGCCGACTTCGGCGTACAGACACTTAACGAACGCAACAACAAACCGGCAGACTACTGCAAACTCTACCGCAAACGCTTCCTTCCGCAGAAAGAGAAAAGCATGGCGCAGGGAGCAAAGGTGACATTCCTCCTGCCTCCGGAGAAGAAATATGCCAAACTGGGCGAGACTGCCATCACCGACGGACTGTTCGGCGGAACGACATACGTGGAGAGCTGGGTCGGATGGAAAGGTGAGGACGCATCGTTCATTATCGACCTTGGCGAAGAAAAGACGTTCCGCACTATCACAACCGACTTCCTGCATCAGTTAGGAGCATGGATATTGCTGCCTAAGGGAGGCACATACTCAGTCAGCACCGACGGTACGACTTTCACGCCATTCGGCAACTTCGAGTTTGCCGAAGACCGCGACATGCAGGTTAAGTTCGTCGAAGGCAAAGCAGAAAGCAGTAGCGCCGTCAGCGCACGATACATTAAAGTCGATGTCAAGACACTTGGACTGTGTCCCGACTGGCACTATGGTGTGGGATATGAAGCTTGGTTCTTCCTCGACGAGGTGGGCGTATATTAAGCTATAATCGTTCATTATATTCTGCCTTATCCACGTCTGATAGAGAAGAAAGAAACCATGACATACTCTGCTAACCGTTTTATATAAAAATCGATAAGGTAAAGAAAATTCACAAGAAAAAATCTTTTCGGAAAATCACGAAATAGAAATGATTTTTCAGAAAAACGCCAGAAAAACATTGATAAAACCGTCCGAAAATGGCCATTCCGCCCGAATGATGTTGTAGAAAGGACGGAATGAGATGATAGAAAGAACGGAATGAGCGTTTAATAACGGTGCTTTCAGACGATGAAAACATAGGTTTTAGAAACTCATTCCGCTCTTATTTTCATCCATTGACAGTTAACCAGCTGAATGTCAACGACATAGCAAGCTACTCAAAACTTCGGTATTCGTCCGTCATCTAACGGTTGGTTAATCAGAGAAGAATCTCAGAGCGTCAGAGAAGACAATTTGTAAAGTTTTGCGTTCTTTTATTCCAAAACGGTCAATAGATTCCTTGCCTGATCTCGTCTGATTGTTGAGCAGATTAGCAGTCTTGTTACCGCGGGCGTAGCGGGCTACGTCGAGATGTAATGACAGCGCAGATGCCGGCAAGCGGACTAAAGCAGGCAGGAAGCATGACGGTAATAACAAATCTAAGCAAATGCGGTATAATGACCGTTTGGGGTTTATTCGGAAGGCAAACAATCAACGCCCGACATCGTATGGTGCCGGGCGTTGATAATATATTAAAGATACGGATCAGACGTAAGTCTCGAGGAACTTCACCGTTCCCTCTACTTTTACCTGTGCGTTTGTCGCAGGCAGGAGTATCGTTTCGCCTGCTTTCAGGCTTGTGGTGTTTCCCTTTGCATCGGTGACAGTGCCTTCGCCGGAGAGACCAATGAGAATCACGAAACTGTCGAGTTCGCTGTAATCGATTGTCATAGGCTCATTCAAGTCATAGACCGCGGTATTGAAATAAGGACAAGAGACAAGGTTTACACCCTGGTTCTTCTCAGGAAGATAGTTCGTGCGGTAGTCCTTCTCAACATTGTAGTTGATTGCCTCGGCAGCCTGTTTTGTATGCAGCTCGCGATAGTTGCCATCCTTATCTTTACGCTTGAAATCATAGATACGCCATGTGACATCGCTTGTCTGCTGAATCTCTGCAAGGAAACAGCCTGCACCGATAGCGTGGATGCGTCCTGCCGGCAGGAAGAACACGTCGTCCTCCTTCACCTCATACTGTGCGAGGGCATCACAGATAGTGTCGTTCTCGACCATTGCAGCATACTCCTCGGGTGTGATTTTCTTCTTCAGACCAGAGTAGAGCTTCGCTCCCTTGTCGCTGCTCATGAGATACCACATCTCCGTCTTACCGCGCCGACGTCCCTGACGCAGAGCTATCTCATCGGTAGGATGCACCTGAATGGAGAGGTCGTCGCGCGCATCGATGAACTTTATAAGGAGTGGGAACTCATTGCCGAAACGCTCATAATTATCTTGTCCTACGAGTTTCGAGCCAAGACGCTCTACCAAAACATTGAGTGGCGTACCGTCATACTCGCCTCCATCGACCACTGTCTCATTATTCTTTACACCAGAAATCTCCCAGCTCTCACCGACATTGGTAAGGTCGCTGTCGAGATGCTTGAAAGGGATGATCTTTTCGCCACCCCAAAGTGACTGCATAAGCAGAGGTTTGAATTTGAACATATTGTTTCTTGTTTTTATTGTTTATTTTACATATCAATCAATTATCCTTCCAGAATGAGCGTGTGAATATCACCAATACGCTGAAGAACTCTAAACGTCCGAGGAGCATAGAGAACACACACATCCATTTGGCAAATACGGGTAATACACTCCACGACATGGTTGGACCAATCTCTATACCCAGTGTCGGACCTACATTGCCAAGACTGCTCAAGATGATTGTAATGGCATTGGTGGAATCGATGCCTGCCACTGACAACACAAATGCCTGTATGAAAATCAGCATCAAATACACCGATATCAATGCCAGCAGCGAATTGCGTTTCTGCTGAGAGACGTTATTACCATCGACACTTAAAGGAATGACGGCATTCGGGTGCAGAAGCTGGCGAAACTCGTTCTTCACCATCTTCACAATCATTACCAGACGAATACATTTCAGACCACCGGCAGTACTGCCCGACATGCCCCCAACGAACATCAATGCAGCCAGAGCGATCCATGTGACGTGCGGCCAGAGGGCAGCGTCTTCGCTGAACAAGCCCGTTGTGGTTATGAACGACACTACCTGAAACAGCGACGACCGGAAGGCATGCTCTATGCCATAGCCATTGCGGATGATGAGTTCCAACATTATGAAAAATGTAGCACCGGCTATCAGCGACAGATACAATCGTAGTTCATAGTTCCTTACAAACTGCTTGAACTTGAGTTTCATTACGGCAGAACCCAACAGCACAAAGTTCACACCTGAGAGAAAGCAGAAAACGATACACGTATATTCGATTGCCGGCGAGCGGAAGAACTCCGTACTCATGTTGTGTGTGGCGAATCCACCTGTCGCAGTAGTCGTCATGGCGTAGTTGACCGCATCGAAATCAGACATTCCGAAATAGTAATAGCACGCACCGCAGGCAATGGTCAGAATGATATATACGGACCAAATCCATTTGGCACTCGTCGACAGTCGCGGATGCAGTTTTGTCCTGATAGGTCCGGTAGCCTCAGCGGCAAAGACACGCACGGAACCGCCCGTCATCGACGGCAGGAGGGCAATGGTAAAGAATACTATTCCCAGACCACCTATCCACTGTGTCAGCGAACGGAAGAACAGGAGTCCGTGAGGCAACGCCTCAACGTCGTCGATTATCGTCGCACCTGTTGTGGTGAAGCCCGACATTGTCTCGAAATAGGCATCAGTGAAACTCTCTACATAGCCACTGATGAGGAATGGCAGGGTACCGAACAGACTGAAGATAACCCATGACAGCGTCACGACGAGGTAAGCATCGCGACGAGTGAGTGAGTTGTTGGCTTGTCTGCCCAGATAACGGAAGAAGAGAGCACCAAAGAGAGTTATTATGAATGAGATGTTGAATGCGAGCAAATCAGGCTCGCCATAGTAGAAAGCTACCAACATGCAAAGCATCTGCAGTCCTGACTCTATGAAGAGCAGCGACCCTAACACCTTGAATATCATCTTACCGTTTATCATCGTCGGGTATTCTGTCAGTTATTTAAAGTGAAAAACAGCATGATTTCTTGAACAATTCCTCCACACGGTTGATGTTGGCTTTATACGAGAACACCATGACGGTGTCGCCAGCCTGTATCTGGGTGTTACCGGAAACCAAGAAACCTTCTCCGTTACGCACAAGACCACCTATCGTCATGCCGCGTGGAATGGCAAGATCCTTGACAGGCTTTTTGGTGATGCGCGACCCTTCCATAGCGATAAACTCAGCCACATCGGCTTGCACAATGGTGAGGAAACGCATATTACGCACATTCTCATCGAGCATCAACTGATAGATATGACTTGCTGCAATGGTTTTCTTATTGATGATTGTACCAATATCCAAGCTCTCTGCCATACTGATGTAATCGAGGTTCTCGACCATCGCAATGGTCTTTCGCACACCTTGCTTCTTAGCAGCAAGACACGCAAGGATATTGGTCTCTGAATTGTTGGTGAGTGCTACGAAAGCTTGAGTATTCTTTATACCCTCTTCTGCCAGCAGAGAAGCGTCACGCCCGTCGCCATTGATGACAAGACACTTGTCGCCAAAGAGATCGTTAAGTTCATTACAACGGTTTTCGTTTATCTCGATAACCTTTGCGTGCATATAATCAGGAAGGTTCAGGATTGAGCGCACACAGGTCTTGCCGCCACCCATGAACATTGCGTTCTTGACGTCTGTATATCCCTCCTTACCTACAATCTTACGGATATAAGGAATGTATTGCTTTGTGGTCATGAAGAACGCGAGGTCATATATTTCCAGCTCATCATTACCTCCGGGAATGAATGTCTCATTGCCGCGCTTCACAGCAACAACATGATAAGGGTCTTCCGGACCGCATATATCGCGCAGGGGACGACCTAAGATGGTGCATTCCTGACGAAGTTTTATACCAAGCATGACGAGTGCGCCGTCATGAACATCCCATCGCTGGCGAACCCACGACATCTTCAGTCCGCTGATGATGTCGTTGGCAGCAAGCATCTCAGGATAAATGATGCTGCTCAAGCCAAGACCTTTGTAGAAATCAATATACTCGTCGAGGATGTATTCCTTGTTCTCCACCTTGGCAACGGTCTTCTTTGCACCTAACCTACGAGCCATGATACATGACTGAACGTTCTGATTCTCATTAGATGTGACGGCTATGAACAGGTCAGCTTTTGCCACACCGACATCGCGCATCGTAGCAAGACTGCAAGGCGGAGCCTGCATGGTAAGGATGTCGTAATCGGCAGCTAACTGTGCCAAGCGCTCGCCGTCCTCGTCAATGAGTGTCACATCCTCGTTGTTACGCGAAAGGAGCTGTGACAGATGTGAGCCTATTGCCTTGGCTCCAACAATGATTATCTTCATAAATCAGTAATAGCCCACTGTTGCAGAGGGCATGTCTCGTTTATTTATTCGTTATTGCCTTAAGTATAGCCTGCTTGTCGAGATGTACGATATGGCGCTGTTCAGCCACTGTGCCATGCTCAACGAAATAATCAGGAAGTCCCATTCTGATGACCTCGGGCTTGTAGTGATGGTCTGCCATCCACTCAAGAACAGCCGAACCGAATCCTCCGTTGCGCACGCCATCCTCGATTGTCACTATGCGAGAGAAGCGTTCGCCAACCTCACGGAGTGCTGCCTCATCGAGCGGCTTAACGAAACGCATGTCGTAATGTGCCACATTGAGGTCGTGCTCACGTATGAGCTCGACGACATCATTACCCATAGGACCAACAGTAAGTACGGCTGTCTCCTCGCCGTCGTGCAATTTACGAGCCGTACCAATGACGATTTTCTCGAGCGGACAACGCCAGTTGACGAGTACTCCATTGCCCCGAGGATAACGTATGACGAAAGGACCGTGCTCTTGAAGTTGTGCTGTAAACATCAGTCTGCGCAACTCATGTTCATCCATAGGGGCAGCGATAGTGATATTCGGTATAGGGCGCAATGCCGCAATGTCGAACGCACCATGATGAGTGGCACCGTCCTCGCCCACCAGTCCTGCTCGGTCGAGACACAGGACAACGGGTAACTTTAGGAGGGCTACGTCGTGGATGATATTGTCGTATGCACGTTGTGAAAAGGCACTGTAGATATTACAGAAAGGGATAAGCCCGTCCTTAGCCATTCCACCGGAGAAAGTGACAGCATGTCCTTCGGCGATTCCCACGTCGAAACAACGCTCGGGCATCTCTTTCATCATGATATTCATGGAGCACCCGCTTGGCATGGCAGGAGTGACCCCTACGATACGCTGGTTTTGCTTAGCCAGTTCAAGCAGTGTTTCGCCAAAGACATCCTGAAAACGAGGTGGCTCGTTATTGTCGGATGACACTATGCGCTCACCGGTCTCCGGGTCGAACTTTCCCGGAGCATGCCAGACGGTAGCATTATTCTCCGCCGGTTCATAGCCCTTGCCTTTTGTTGTATGCAAGTGAAGAAGTTTCGGACCACTCATGTTCTTTATCTGTCGCAGGATACGAACGACCTCTTTTACATCATGACCATCGAAAGGACCGATGTAACGGATGTTCATTCCCTCAAAGATATTCTGCTGATGTGACAATGCCGATTTTATGGCATTATTCAGACGGAGTATGCTTTTCTTACGATTATCGTTGAGCATTCCCTTTCTATGAAGCCAGTTGGAGAGCCGGAAACGCAAGTCATTATACGTGGCATTCGTATCAAGTTGAAGGAGATATTTCTCCATTCCACCGACAGCGCGGTCAATGCTCATGTCATTATCATTAAGTATGATAAGCATGTCATTAGGGGTGCTTGACACATTGTTGATGCCTTCAAAAGCCAATCCGCCACTCATCGCACCATCGCCAATGACTGCAACGACCTTACGCTCTGCATTGTCTGCAACAGCATCTTTCTTTGCAGCAACAGCCATACCGAGGGCTGCAGATATACTATTGGACGCGTGTCCACAGGCAAAAGTGTCGTACTCGTTCTCCTCAGGAGAAGGGAAAGGGCGGATTCCGTCAAGTTTCCTGTTAGTATAGAACTGATTCCTACGACCGGTCAGAATCTTATGACCATAAGCCTGATGCCCCACATCCCATACAATTCGGTCGTTCGGGGTATCAAAAACATAGTGCAGAGCCACAGTAATCTCTATCACACCCAACGACGAAGCAAGGTGCCCTGGATTGACCGAGAGCTCTTCAATGATATCCTCGCGCAATTCACGACAGAGCTGAGGCAGCTGATCTTCCGACAATTTACGTAAATCAGCAGGACTGTCTATGCGACTTAACAATTCGAATCTTTTTTCGTCTATCATTTCAAATTATTAGATAAACAAACCAACACCTATATTATAAACGAGGAAAATACTGTTTTTATTTCATTATCCATTGATAAGTGAATGATTTCGTACGCAAAGTTACACTTTTTTTTTCAAATACGGCGATTTCTAAATTCTTTTCGTTACTTTTGTAGCATTACATCTAAAAACCCATTAACCAATGAAAAGATTTATTATATTGGCAGCAATAGCTGTGATAACATTAGTAGCTAAAGCAGAGCATGTTGATTTACATAAAGCAAGAACAATAGCAAAAGACTTCTTTGCAGACAAGGGAATAGCCTTTTCAGATAATAACACACCATATAAAGCCCCTCGGCGTGCGTCAAAGAGGAATGACAATAATCATCCGTATTATGTTTTCAATGCCGGCAACGACAAGGGCTATGTCATTGTATCAGGCGACGACCGCACTGCTCAGGTGTTGGGATATGCCGATTCCGGCTCGTTCGACGAGAGTAAAATGCCGGAGAACATGCGCTCATGGATGCAGTTCTATGCTGACAAGATAGAATATATCTGCGACAATAACATCAGCATTAAAAAGGAATCGCCAGTGAAACGTGCCGCACGAAAAGCGATGAAAGTGCATCATTCCATTACTCCTATACTGAAATGCAAATGGAATCAGAGCGCCCCTTATAACCTGAAATGCCCTATGTACTACAAGGAGGACGGCACAACAGGCGAGCATTCTGTTACTGGATGTGTGGCAACAGCCATTGCGCAGGTGCTTTATCACCATAAATACCCGGATGCAACGAAGATGCGCATACCACCCATGGGCAATAAATACGATACTCCTGACGGACAGAAGACCGTGTCACTTAAGGGAATTGAAAAGGGTACTACCATAGACTGGGCATCAATGTGTGACAACTACACTGGCAATGAGACGCAGGCACAAAAGGATGCTGTTGCCGAACTGATGCTCATCGTAGGTCAGGCAATGAAGATGCAATATGGAGAAATATCAAGTTCAAGCTATGCCCAAGCACGCCAGTTGCTCGTAAATTATCTTGGCTTTGATGACGAAGTGCAGGTTTTGCACAGCAACGATTATGGAATAACCGAATGGTTCGAGATGATGTACGACGAACTCGAGAAAGGCTATCCTATTGCTTACGGCGGCGCCTCCACTAACGGAGGACATGCCTTTGTCGTAGACGGATTCGACGGTGATGAGTTCTTCCACCTCAATTGGGGTTGGGGAGGTACACTCGACGGCTACTTCCGTATCGACGTGCTCAATCCCGGCGATAACTCCGGCATAGGAGCATCATCATCTTCCGACGGATATTCAATGGCGCAAGATGCAATCATCAACATTCGTGCAAACGACAACGGCATCCCCAACACCGAGGAATCTGGTGTAAAGGCAGCAATGGAGAACATAAAGATTAAAGGCACGAGCATTTCCCTAACCTACATAAACTGGACAGGAGAGACCAATTCTTTTGATTGTGCCATTGTAATGCAAAACGAGCAAGGCGTTCTTACACCTTTAACCAGTATTGCAACGATAAATTCCCTCGGCGAAAACTATTATAGAGAAAAGACCTTTTATCTGTCAGGCAAGTTTCAGAAGCCCGGTTCCTACAAGATATCTCCCGCAAACAAACTCGTAGGAAATAACATCTGGCGCACGGCATACGACATGCGACAAGAATATATCCTCGCGGAGGTTGACGACAACCTAAAAGTCACACTGACAAAAGTAACCCCCGGAAAAGACTTGGAAGTAACATCATGGGACTTCCCGGGCACATTGAAGATAAACGAACGTCAGAATGTAAACATTACACTCAAGAACAATGGAGAGGAGTTTAAGTACGGACTGAATTTATATGCGTCAAATACTGATGACATGGGTAACTCAATCAGTCGCGCAATGATTTGTCTCAAAGCAGGAGAGTCAGATGAATTTACCTTTTTCTTCCAACCAAACTCAACAGGGAAATGGCATTTGTGGCTCACAGCCAATAATGATAAAAATGCTGTTATCGGTGAGACAACGGTGGACATTGGCAATACAGCACAGCACAGAGCCAACCTTGCTGTCAACTCTGTCACCATAAACAACAACGGATATAGCGACTGCCTTATTGGAACAATGTCTGTAAAGAACAACAGCAAAAAGCCTTTCAGAGGTAATGTATATTTAGTACTATGGTCAAATACAACCGGCGAGAAGGAATGGCATTACACCACCTTTCAGCTTATTCACTACGAAATACCTGCAGAAAGTTCTGTATCTGCACCTTTTGTATTCCATAATCTGACAATAGGCAAGAACTATCGTTTCAGTCAACGATACAAAGACCAGGAAGGAGACCTTACCGGAGGTGGTCTATTCGACGGCGATCAATGGCAAGTGAAGGACGGTTATCTCACATGGGGAGCTACCGGTGCTGTCGCAGGCGGTGCTGTCGCAAATACTATATCAATCAGCAGTAACGCCTCCGGAGTATTGTTCAAAGGCGTGAATATTGCTACCGTAAATGCAAGCACCAATCCTAACACCATCTATGCCTTCACTGACGGAGCACAGGTTCCTGCATCTCTTGTCGGAAAGAATGTTGTCAACGAGGGTATCGCAGAGAATATCACACTGACAGATAACAACACTGCATATTTCCCTGTAGACTGTACTGCGAGCACAGCATCATTCTCATTCACCTTCTCACGTGCCGGTAATGGTGAAAGCGGCTGGGAGGCTTTAACCCTGCCCTTTAAGCCGAGCAAGATTACAATGGACGGAACAGAGGTAGACTGGAAGCGAAAAGGAAGCGACGGAAAGTTCTGGCTGCGCGAATTCAGTGAGCTTACTGATGATAACGAGGTAGTGTTCAACGATGTCACCAGTATTGATGCACTTCGTAGCAGCACACCTTATGTCATCGCCGCACCACAAGAATATGTAGGCAAGACAATTGTTTTCGAAGGCTCAGACGTCAAATTCATCAATTCAGAAAACGACAATATGCTTATTGGTTCGCAGGCTTTCAGATTCTACGGCAACACTCTTAAGAAGCGTGTCGGTAATGTATTCCTGATGAACAAGACTGGTGATGCCTACGAATATACTGCAACAAACAAGGGCATAGCCCCATTCGACAACTATTTCGAGTGGAAACTGTCAGAGCAGACAAGACCTGCTACCATAAAGATATCAACCTCTGCAACAGGCATAAAGGAGGTATCGGACAGCACCAGCGACGGTTACATTTATGACCTTCAAGGACGCAGGGTGGCAAATCCTACACATGGATTGTATATAATAAATGGTAAGAAACATTTAATAAAATAATGAATAGAATAAAAAACTTTTCAGTTGTGGTATTACTCACTGCAATAGGCAGTTACACCACAGTACTTAGCGCAAGTGCCGCTGACACAGTACAGGTAGTAAAAGCAAGATATGTCGGTCCGCTGACTGTCAAAGCACCAGTTATTATCGACAGCATGACGCTTGACAAGAAGAAATATTCTGATAGCAGGATTATCGAGACACAATTATCGTTCGAGGCATTGCGAAAGGCGAATGAGCAGACTATATCTGCCATTAAGCCAAAAGTATCGACACTTAACCTGCTGGAGTTTACCATCAGCAATAATTCTTACTCAACAGTAGAAGTGAAAGTTGAAGGTGCAAAGCAGAGCAAGACCTTTGTCGAAGGTACAGAGATTCACAACCCGATACCGCTAACACCCGGTTATCACGATGTCGTTGTGAAGTATGTGGCTGACTCCGTCGCTCCTAAGATAACGGTCATTGCCGACAAGACTGTCACTCTTCCGGCAAGCGGCAGGCACCCATTCAACCTCAACGACAACATGGAGATGAAGTATTATCGCAGTGCGTCGCTATCATCTTCGGGCAAATACCTCGCATACAGCTACTCATACTTCAACAATCAGGGACAGACCCAGCAGGAATCAAAGATTACCGAACTGGCTACGGGACGCATAGTCAAGCAAGGTCAAGCACCTTTCCACTGGTATCCAAACACGGATAAGACATATTCTGTCGTCACTCAGAATGGAAAACGGCTACTCAAGGTGAGTGACCTGCTTACGGGCAAGGAAGAGACAATAGCACGCGATCTGCCCGCAGACAATGTCATTGTTGCACCGAATGCCGAATACCTTATATATTATATCACCGACGAGGGACCTAAGAAGCAGGAGGGGGTATTCGAGATATATACTCCCGACGACCGTCAGCCAGGCTACCGCAGTCGTTACTCTCTTGGCAAATACGACATCAAGACGGGGCTGTCAGAGCAACTGACCTACGGGCATCATAACACCTACCTGCGCGATATTTCCTCAGACAGCCGCTATCTGCTCTTCTCTGTCACAAGCGATTCCATAGAACAGCGTCCGTCGACGTTGCAGAGTATCTATCGTCTCGACATCCAGACCATGCGTCTCGACACTATCGTCAATAAGGCTGGATTCCTCGACGAGGCATATTTCTTCCCTGGCGAGAACAACCGCATCATATTCAAAGGCACTCCGGAGGCTTTTGACGGTATTGGCAGGAATCTGCCGGAGGAAATGACACCATCGATGTACGACTACCAGCTCTTTGCCATGAATTTGCCTTCAAAGGTTATAACCCCTGTAACAAAGCACTTCAACCCAAGCATCGAGAAACTATATCCGGCTGACGTCGACGGAATGATTTACTTCTCGGCTAACAACAAGGACAGCGTATCTCTCTTCCGCCTGTCACCAAAGGACTTCCGTATTCAGGAAATAAAGCAACCGACAGAAGTCTTAGGCAACTTCACCATTGCCGACAATGCTCCTATAATGGTCTTTTACGGAGCATCTACCTGCACGACCGACAGAATGTATTCACTCTCTCTCGACAGGAAACAGAAACTTACCTTGTTGGACGACCTGAACAAGGAACGCATGGATAATATCCGACTTGGCACATGCCACTCGCTGTCCTTCACTTGTTCGCGCGGCTATGAGGTCACAGGATTCTACTATCTCCCTGCCGATTTCGACAAGACAAAGACGTATCCGGTCATCGTCGACTACTACGGAGGTTGCTCTCCTACAGTGCGACGCTTCGGAGGTGGCTCACATTATCCTGCACACTATTGGAACAGCCTTGGTTATATAGTACTTATAGTCAACCCGAGTGGTGCTGCAGGATTCGGTCAGGAGTGGGCAGCACGTCATGTCAACACTGCCGGAGAGGGTGTGGCAGAGGATATTATTGAAGCGACGGAATGGTTTGCCGATAACAACACATGGGTAAACAAGGAGAAGATCGGTTGTGTAAGCGCCTCTTACGGCGGTTTCATGACGCAGGCTCTCCTCTCAAAGACCGACCTCTTTGCCTGCGGCATCTCGCATGCCGGCATATCAAGTCACACGTCATATTGGGGCGAAGGCTACTGGGGACATTCTTACTCCGAGGTGAGCATGGCTGACTCATATCCATGGAACCGTAAGGACCTTTATGTCGAACGCTCACCGCTCTATAATGCTGACAAGATAAAGAGACCTATTCTCTTCACCCACGGCACGGCAGACACTAACGTGCCTATCGGCGAGAGTATCCAGATGTACACTGCCATGAAGATTCTCGGCGTCCCTACGGCATTCGTAATGGTAGAGGGCGAGAACCACGGCATTATGGATTACACGAAGCGCAAGAAATGGATCAACACAATGGTGGCTTGGTTCAGTCGCTGGCTGAAGGACGATGACAGCTGGTGGAATGCCATGTATCCGAAAGTTGAATAAAGGATATAAGTATTTCGAGAAAAGAATTATATAATATATTGATTCGTGGCGGTTGTGACCGCAGACCTCTATTATAACATAATCAATGGAAACAATGCAAAATACAATGAAAGTATTGACCTACAGGCGTTACCTCGTGCCATTCATCCTCATAACTACACTCTTCTTCATGTGGGGTTTCGCCAGAGCCATCCTCGACGTGCTGAACAAGCATTTTCAGGAATCGCTCAATATCTCAATCCCCCAATCAGCCCTCATACAGGTGACCACCTACCTTGCCTATTTCCTTATGGCTATCCCTGCGGGTATCTTCATCAATAGGTTCGGTTATCGCAGAGGCGTAGTCTTCGGTCTTATTCTTTTCGGAGCAGGAGCGCTATTCTTCATTCCCGGAGCGCACGCCTCTGCTGCCTGGGTCTTCTATGCTTTTCTCGCAGCACTATTCATCCTTGGCTGCGGACTGACATTCCTTGAGACAGCCGCCAATCCCTACTCCACCGAACTTGGTCCGCGCGAGACTGCCACATCGCGACTGAATCTGTCGCAGTCATTCAATGGACTGGGCTCATGTATTGCTCCGGCTGTTGTCGGTGGCTATCTCTTCAGTGGCGGCGACGTAACCATCCCTTACGCCATTATGGGCGTTGTGGTAATTGTGATTGCGGTGATATTCTCATTCGTCGACCTGCCGGAGATAAAGCATAACGCACAGGACGAGGAGTCGGACGTCATTGAAGGCAGCCCCTTCAAGAAGCTATGGGAGCACAAGATGTTTGTCTTCGGACTTATCGCTTTGCTTTCCTACGAGATTGCCGAGATAAGCATCAATTCCTACTTCATCAACTTCACCACGATGCCACACGTCGTCGACGGTGTCGTCAGAGAAGGTCTCATGAGTCCAAAGAGCGCATCATACGTTCTGTCAGGTGCACTGATACTTTTCATGCTGGGACGTTTCCTGGGCTCTGCCGCCATGACACGCATGAAAGCCGAACGCGCGCTACTCATCTGCGCTTTATGCTGTGCTCTCTGCATGGGCATCATCTTCCTTGGTCCGGGCTATTTGGCTGTCTATGCACTCATTGCCAACTACTTCTTTGAGGCTATCATGTTCCCCACAATCTTCTCGCTTGCGCTGCGCGGCATGGGAGGACTGACAAAAACAGCCTCGTCAATACTTATGATGACTCCGGTGGGAGGATGTTTCTTCCTGCTTACGGGCTATATTGCCGACGCACACATGTTATTACCATTCGTCGTGCCTTTCATCGGCTATATCGTGATTTTTTTCTTTGCCTACACCCTGCTCTGTCGCAAGGGCGTTGCCAACGTAACGAAATAATATAGATACAACACAAAATATTATGACCAAGTACTTCAACTTTAGTACACTGAAGGGCAAGGCGATTGAGACTATCAATCGCTTTACTCTTTGTCTTTTGTTCATCGCGGCACTGACAATTGCCTTATGCACGATGATAATAGCAGACGACACGAACGCCGCCGTCATCTTCTATCTCTCGGCTGCCACACTCCTGTCGCTCATGTTCAAGCTGTGGGAAGAAGAGCGTGGGGCAGACAAGACCTTCCGAATCATCGAAACAGTATGCCATGCGGCACTTATCATCGATGCCGTCATACTCAACAACATCCCTGACAATGATTTCTCGTGGAGCATCGTTATAGCACAAGGCGCAGTAATTGTCGCCATGGTGCTCGGCATCTGCTTCCTGCCGTTCCTCGACCGGAAGACCGACGTCCGTTCATGGAACTTCGTGCGACGTATGTTCTTCGCCGCTCTCATTGTATATCACTTCCTACAACAAAGGGAAGCAGTTCTACGTTGATATGAATGCCGTCGTATTCAGTAAGTGACAACGTCTTTCAGCAATTGTAAACGCCGCCATGGAACGCCGAAAGGCTTGCCCTGAGTTCGGAAGACCTCCCGACAAATGCCGAGAGCCTTGCCCAGCTTGGGCAAACTTCACGGCAAATGACGGCAGTCTTGCTTGGGTCTGAGCAAACGCCAAAATATTGATTGCCGTGGAGGCAATCATGCCTAATTAACACGCAATGGACTCTGCGCTGATACGGAACGTGATAAATCACGCCCCGACACCGTATGTCAGTTGCAAGTGGTAAAAGTACTAAAAAAGTCGAATTGTTTGGTTTTCTGATTTGTTTTTGTTACTTTTGCGAGTGTAAAATACTGAAAAATCTATTGCTTAAGACGCGTATCATATTCATCCTAATGCTTTTCGCAAGCATTGCCATGTCTGCCCAGAAGAAGCAGGCAGACACACACATACAGAAAGGCAAAGCCTCCTATTATTCCAAACGTGCTACCGGCGCACGCTCTGCCAGCGGCAAACGAATACATCACGACAGCCTTACCTGCGCACACCGCACCTATCCCTTCGGTACGATGCTGAAGGTCAGGAACCTTTCCAACGGCAAGGAGATCATCGTCAAGGTGACCGACCGCGGACCGTTTTCGCGCGGTCGCATCATCGATTTAAGCTGGCGTGCCGCCAAGGAGCTCGGAATGCTTGCCGCAGGCATACAGACGGTCGAGGTGAGACTATATAATCCTAACGACCGCATACCGTTCCAACTCGACGGATACGATTTGCCGGAAATGGATTTCTCGGTCAATACCTACTTCGAGCCCGACGCCAACCTGCGCTTCGGTAACGAAAAGAAGAAAGCGACAGCCAAGGAAACGAAGAAAGAACCGGCACCAAAGAAAACCACAACGGAAAAGAAAAGCTCTATCCACGATGCCGCAACCGATAATCCCAAAACGGCACCGCGGTCTATTGACCGTTTTGGGATCATCTTAAGCAGATTCTCGACTGACCTCCTGAAAACACGACAGCATGCTTCACTTCTTGCCATGACGATACACTATACCGACGATCATCATAAGATAACCGGCAAGGCATACTGCGGGTGCAACGACGATACGCCGATGTGAGAAGATGTCAGGATTAAAATGCTCATTTGTACTCGCCTCGCCCGACATAAGGAAGAACCCTGTCACAATCATTATACATGCGAGCATGATGATACTGTAGTTGTATTTGTCGAACAACGGCTTATAATCCGTACTGTCCGTATCTTTCGATGTATTCTTCATATTTGTCATAATATTGTTTCATAATGGTGGTTCTGTCGTTCTCGTAGGCTGTCATCATCGCGGTGTGCATTGTCGTCAGCCACTCGCTGACGGTAGGCATTGAGCCATACAACCGCCCTTTCTCCATTGTGGAGAACCACGTAAGCCACTCATCCGAACGCTTCATAAGGTCAAGTACTATACGGTCGCAGTCTGCCTTATTGCCTGTCGCATAAAAGCACTTTGCCATCGACAGCGCCGCATAAGTGTAAGGCACATTGTATGAAGGCATTTCCTTCTGCCATTTCTCTGTCACCTGCATAGCGCGTTTCATATCTTTACGCCGCATGAGGGAGTCAATAAGTATCGACATGACATACTGATGCGTGTTTGCCATATGCAACGCGTCCGAATCGAGATAGAGTCCCGGAGCAGCCAATCCCGCAAACTTGAAACGGTGCATCACATTGTCATACAGGCGCTCCGTGTCCACCTGCGTCCCTACAGAATCAGGAACGATACGATATGCCAGTCCTTCGAGCACACGATGATCTTTCAGCGATGACATCAGACTGCCGCCGACACTGATACAAACGTAAACGGGACGCGCGCCGCCACAATGGTTGATGATGTCATCAACTAAGGATTCGTTCCTACCCCACTCCTTTGGCAGTGCAGGCGAATAGTAGGCAGGACGCTTCATCTGGTCTGCATACCAGTCGGTCTGGGCATATTGCGTATTGCAGACACGCACATCGGTACGCACTCCTTCGACCTCCTGATTATACCATAGCGGAAAAGTGTCGTTGTCGCCATTGCAGAGAAGTATAGGATTTCCTGACTGTTGTGTGCTTTGCAGATAGTTCTGTCCGAAATCACGACACACATATCGGTCTGAACGGTCATGGTCGTCCCATGTCTGGCTCAGCATTTGCAGTGGCACAAAAAAACATACGGCAGAACCCAGCGCTACGGCTATACGTCCTTTCACACGTGCTCTCTCCAACAGGCTCTTCACTGCTGCAACGCCCAAACCTATCCATATGGAAAATGCGTAGAACGAACCGGCATACGAATAGTCACGTTCACGTGTCTGCAATGGGGGCTGATTGATATATACAACTATTGCTATGCCTGTCATCAGAAACAGCAACATCACGATGTTCCACTGCCGGCTGCCTTCACGTCCTTTGCGCACCTGCCACGTCAAACCAAGCAAACCGAGCAGCAACGGCAACGCGTAAAAGACATTACGACCCTTGTTGTTGCGAAGGTCTGACGGCATCTTGCTTGTGTCGCTCGACAACAGAACGTCATCAACTGGCTTGATGCCTGTTATCCAGTTCCCATGTTCCGCCTCGCCGTGACCTTGTATATTGTTCTGCCTGCCGACGAAATTCCACAGAAAATACCTGATATACATGAAATTCACCTGATATGACAGGAAGAAACACAGGTTATCCCACTGCGTAGGATGATTATTGACCATATTCACTCCGCCCATCCACTGCACGTAAGCGTCGGCATGACGATAGGAATGCATGCGCGGAAAAATCATATTATCCTTATATATTAATTCCTGCCTGCGTCCTGCGACAACATATTTATGCTCCGTGCTGTCCTTCGAGCGCTGATACACCACATCACCCTCTTTTATCTTCGGCACGAGATACTCGCCCTGTGGCTCGCGTTCAATAGCGCTGCTGTAGGAATGCCCGTACAGCAGAGGAGTATCGCCATATTGCTCGCGGCTAAGATAACTTCCCAAAGCAAATATATCGTCGGGTGAGTTTTCGTCCATTGGCGGATTAGCCATCGAACGAATATATATCACCGCATAGCAGCTATAACCGATGAGAAGCATCATCAGACAAAGCGCCGAGGTGTGCCATAGGCGTTTCCTTGTCTTGCGCACTGCCATAGTCAGCGCTATAGTCAGCATGATGATGAACACTATAAGCCCCGTGTTGTAATTAAATCCGAGGATATTGGTGAACAGAAGCTCTGACCAGCCGCCTGCCTTCACCACGCCCGGTATAATGCCATAGAGCACAAAAGCCACTGAAAGGAAACCGAAGACAAGTGCCGCCAGCGTCCCTTTGCGGGTGATGCGCCGGCTTTTCCTGTAATACGCCACAAGAACCATCGGTGGGATGCACAGCAGATTAAGCAGATGCACACCGACAGAAATGCCAATGAGGTAAGCAATGAGAATGAGCCAGCGGTCGCTTGACGGGTTGTCGGCAGTCTCTTCCCACTTCAGCATCAACCAGAATACAAGGGCAGTGAGGAAACTCGAGAAAGCATAAACCTCTGCCTCGACAGCCGAAAACCAGAAGGTGTCGCTGAAAGCATAGGCAAGACTGCCGACTACGCCACACGCTTCTATAAGCACAGCGTGTGGAACGGTCATTTCACGACTGCCACAAATAAGTTTACGAGCGAAATATGTTATCGTCAGAAACAAGAAGAATATGCACCCGGCACTGAGCAGCGCCGACAGGAAATTAACCATTCGCGCCACTTCCGAAGGACTGCTCGCAAACTGCGAAAACAGATTTGCAACGAGCATGAAGAACGGTGCACCGGGCGGATGTCCTATTTCCAACTTATATCCGCACGCAATAAACTCCGGACAGTCCCACAGACTGACTGAAGGTTCGATAGTAAGTGAATAGGTCGTCAGCGCAATGGCAAAGAGAATAAAGCCGATGAGTCTGTCGACAAACTGAAATTTCTTTTGTTGCATAATCGCTGTTTCTTGATTGCTGCAACAAAGATATAAAGTAATGAACTAACAACCTGATAAAGTAACTGACATTTATCTGACATTCCTATGTCAGTTACCGACAGCACTGTATACCAATACCTTACGAACGGCTGCGCAGTTTATAGCCTTTACCTCTCTCGCATATGATTTCAAGGTTACCACTCTCTTCTACTATAGGTTTCAACCGTCGTATCAGCGTATAAAGCGTCTCGTCGGCATAAGGTTTCTTTGGCCACAGAGCATCACATATCTCCTGCTTAGAGAGATAGTTGTCCTCCGACGTGAAGAACATCCGCATAAGTTGTTCCTGCAATGGTGTCAGCGTCACCTGACTATGGTCAATGGCATAGAAACAATGGCTGTCGTCGCACATCATCAGTCCACCCACTGTCATTATTCGGGCGTTGTGCTTTCTGAAATACATCATCATACCACCAGCCCATAACAACGCAAGCAGAGACAGAAAGGCGCTAATACGCTGGTCGGACATGGAGAATACCGATGCAGCAGAACAGTTGGCATAGCCTTGCAGCACCAAAGGATTGTCGTCTTTCTGCCATCTTATCCTACGGCTACATAGAAACTGACGATCATTATCCATTGCGTAAGTGACAAACGAGCATGATTTCAGTGCATCCAATTTCAGATGACTGCGATAAGTCTGTATGGTATCAGGTGTTATCCAGCGGTCAGACTTATCATCAAGTGTCTGTGCCAATGCCTGATTCATATCGCTCACTATTGCCTCACGCGTATGTTCGTAACTGCTGTATGCCGCCCACATCGACGAAGTTGCCAATGCGGCAAAGACCATTATGGAATGTATAGGTTTCAAGTTCATCATTGGTTGACGATTTTAGTTTTCAAATATGGTGCACAACCGGATATATTCTCCGGCAGGAATGCAGTTCACTGGGCATCAGAACGCTGCGAATTGTCTTTTTGCAGCTATTCTATTCCTTGCTGCTCGCTCCGTTGACCGATGCGAGACTTTCCCGCTGCAAATATAACAAATTGTGTCAAGACATCCAAGAAATCAATAGTGAAAAATCGGCACTCATCATATGTCAGTTCGATGAATCGAGTATGATGAAACGTGTAGGGACGTGATTTATCACGTTCCGCAATCCTCTGGGAAACAGGCAATCCGGCAGGCGTAGGGGCGTGATTTATCACGTTCCGCCTCGCACAACATCCGTAAACGTCCCAGTAAAAGGCGGCAGACTCGCTCGGCATGAGCATACGTCACGCTTTTATTGCCAAGGAGGGACGTGATGAATAATGACTTGCTATAAAGCGGATGCCAGTGAATAAATTCAACAAAATGCCTATTCTGACCACAAATACAGCGGATATTCTCAAGCGCGTTGTCCTTCGATGACGAAAAACGCTTATTTTCAGCATCACATATAAAATGCTGAAAATAAGCGTTATATATCTTTATGATGCCGACAAAAAGAAGAATCAGTTTCAAGAACCGCCCTTTCTTGGCGCTAAAACCGTCGTTTCTTGTCGATAAAATCATCGTTTTCAGTATAAAAAACCGCCGTTTCTTGAGAGAAAAACCACGGAATGAAGCTTGTTTCTGCTTTTGTCGACTCTCGAAGAGGTGCGATTATGTCATGCTGATTTGACAAATCATCGCTTTTATTTTTCTATTTCACCAAAAATCGCGAAGATGATTTTTATTGACATACGCAATCGTAGGGACGTGATTTATCACGTTCCGCCATTGCGTTCGGTACATTGCGTGTCATTCGTGACTATTTGTTTTCCGTGGGAATGCGGAACGTGATAAATCACGCCCATACGGCTGACGCGTCTGGTTTCCGGGCAATGCGGGCGTGATGAATCACATCACTATGGTGGTGCATTACCCTCATTCTATTCACTTCTGATTATTCCTGTTCATTGCCACGGCTCGTACAGGCCCTCTATGGTATCTATTTTTGCAAACTCGGCAATGAACTGCGCGTAATTCTCTGCCACGGCTTTGGCGAATTTATGTCCTTTCTCGGCGGTCGACAGGGCAGGGTTGCCTATGCCGGTGTCCTTTGATACCATGTTCCAATGGCGGGGCATCCATATCTTTCCTGTGCGTAAAGCATCCGGTGCAAATCCGCGGTTTGTCCCGTCGCCGGCTTCGTCGATGTTCACTAATTCGGGATGATAGTGCATCATCACCGATGTCTCTAATTCGTCGGCGTGGTCGTCGGGGTTGTCAAAATACTCCGTTGCCTTTGCCTACTTAAACCATTCGCTCGTCATCATAAGCATGCCGGGATAGTCAAGGGTGAGGGCGCGTATCATATTCTTGAAATTGTTACCTCCATGACCGTTGACAATCAGCAGACGGTGGAAGCCCTGATGATACAGTGACGCCACGATGTCGGTCAGTATGACGCGCTGGGTGTCGTAGTGTGCATGTACGCAGAATGGCAGTTCGCGTTGCCCGGGGTTCTGTGAACCCATTGTCACCGGTGGCATTACCATTGATAATACTCCGTACTTCTCGAGTGCCAGCTGTGCGGCATCGACTGCCACATCGTGAGCCAGTATGCAATCGGTCATATATGGCAGGTGCAGGTTGTGGGGCTCGGTTGCTCCCCATGGCAGCAACACCACCTCGTATTTGCCATTACGCGTGGCACCGTAGGGGCTGTTGATAAGTCGATATTTCTTCTGTTCATAATGTATTTTTTATAAATAAAAAACCCCGGAACGGCATTTTATTGCCGTTACCGGGGAAAATATATTCGTTATAAATTAAGGTTACAGAGCAACTTTAACAGTCTTCTTACCATTCAGGCGGATAACGTAAACCCCCTTTGCAAGACGCTTGCCGTATACGCTGCGTGGATTCTTTATGCTGTTGAGCATAACACCGTTCACATTGTAAATCTCTGCCTTCTGTGTGTTCTCGAATACGAATGTACCGTCAACAACCTTAACAGTAGGTTCTGCTGTAGCGTCGTGTGTCTCAGCGATGTCAGTCACGATTACCCAGTTGTCAGGATCGCCCATATCGTGCTTGTCCTCGTATTTACGCTGGTTGGCAACATTGTCGCCTACGATCTTAACATCGATGTCAAGTGTATAGCCCTTGTTTGTCTTTGAACTTGGACCGAAAGCACCTGTGAACCAAGCATCAGAGTAAACGATGCGCAGACGGCTTACACCTAAGTGAGCATCTTCTGGGATAGTAATCTTGCCGTGGTATCCATCGTGCTTAACCAGACATGGGTTACCCTTTCTGAGTGTACCGGCGCGGAATACGCGCTCGCCCCATTCTTCTGTTCCATCATTGGTCGCAGGATCGAACTCGAAGTTTTCCTCACCATTGTCACCGTTTGCATAGCCACCGATGTTGTTATTAGTCCAGAACATCTGCTCTTTCATACCCTTACCATAGTTGAATGTACCGCTTCCGTCGAAGTCCATCCATCCGCCTACGAAACAGTAGCGACAGTCGTCCTTAGTGCCTGTAGCAACTACCTCTGCGTCGAATGCCTTGAGATAGAAGTCAAAAGTCTGACCCTGTCTAACTACGAGAGTGTCCTTTGCATGGTGATAGTTGAGGAATGCTGCACCGTTAGCCTCACCGTTTGGACCCTTGTTGTCGTCTTGGAACTGCTGATAAGTAATCTTGTATGTATAATCGCCCTCGCTGTTGTTCTTTGTAGTGAAACTCTCTACAGCACGAAGCTTAAGAGCATTACCATAACCCTCACCGTTTACATCAAGGAATGACTGACCGTATGTGCCGAATGGGTCTTTTTCCGCTGTGCCTGCAGTAGAAGCATCTATATCTTCCCATACAGGCTCTTTATATGTCTTAAGGTCTTTTGAAACTGCTACGACACCAATCTGCGGTTTCTTAGCACCCATTATGTTGATTGCAGGGATAAGAGTTGCCCACTGTGAGGTACGACCTACTTCAACAACGTTAGCATTGTCGTCAGCGCGGTATACGATTTCGAAGTGGTCGATGTTTACATCCTCATCGCAGTTGTAAACAACACCATACTTGTTAGGCACTACATCGAGTTCCCAGTTCAGTTTTACATCTACCAACTTACCATTCTCATCCTCAATCATAGAGGTTGTTTTTGCAGTTACGTCCAGAACGTCTGTAGGTTCAACTTTCTTACCGTCGTTCAGCTGAATCTCGCCTACTAACACGTCATACTTGTTATCACCACCTTCAACGCGAAGACCGATGTACTCAATCTTTGAATTAGCGTCGAGGTTGAGCTTAATATTGTGCTCCTGCCATGCCTTACCGTTGTTTGCAGGTACTTCGTATGCCTTCCACTCATCGTTTACGCAAAGGATGAGCTTTGGATTAACCGCATTCTCTGATACACACTTTGTAGCAACGAGTGCATATGTGTTAGCATCGTTTGGCATGAGGTCTGTTCTGTAGAGCACAACGTCAGTCTGCTCTGTAGCATCACCTTTCAAACGAAGGCATGAACCGCCATTGAAAGCATCCTCATGTGTGAAGGCAGCTTCGATTTTAGTGCTTGTAGTAGCCTGCTCGCCAACCTTCTGACCGCCTTTGAGTACGAGCCAACGATATGTAGGCACGATATCCTGTGCTGACATGTTGTACCAAGCACCGGCAACCTTCTTACCGCGATAGTTGTAGCGATCACCGTTACCAAGGCAGAAGTTTGTTACGAATGGGAACTTGCCCTTAACGGTACTATGCTCAGGAATCCACTCTGAGAAACCAGCCCATGTGCTAAGCGGAGGTGTAGAGCCATTCCACTGCATATCATTACCTCTGTTATTCAGAGTTACGCGTGACAGTGGGTTTACATTACCACCGGTGAATGCACGCTCAAGGAATCTCTGGTAGTTGTACTGCTGGTCCATTGTGCTTGAGCCAGAGTTGTAGCTCCAGAAACGGCTGTCCTTATGCTCACCCCATGCGCAGATATTCATCTCCTTAGCACCTTCATCTGACAGTGATGTCCAACCGTGATCCATTCTTACAATCCAAAAACCCTGATAAAGAGCTTTTGCACCAATGCTTGTATTCTTTGCTTCTTCAACAGAATAGCTTGCAGAATTTTCACCACCATAGTTGAGCATGAGGTCTGCAATCTGTCCTTTATTATCAGCATAACGGTCTGCTGCAATTGCAGGTGACAGGGTAGAAGTAGTTGTGTATATGCCTAAGTGGAAGTTTTTGAAACCAATGCTGTCTGCATATTTGTAAAGAGCCTGATGGAACTGTTTGTAGTTGCCGATACTGTGCTCACCTACCTCCCAGTTGATGTTGATACCATCCATACCAAAGTACATCAGCATATTGATGATTGGCTTAACGTACTTGAAACCATCATACTGTACCTTAGGATCCGTGCTTTTTTCTTTAGCCTTAGTTGTCCACTCTGTGTAAGCTTGTGTAGAACCACTGTCAAAGAATACAGTTCCGCCCATGATGTCGCAACCGTTCTTGTGTGCAGCATCAGTCCATGAACCAGGAATCTGACCTACGCTGTGGTTCCAGCTGCCCCACAGTGCAGTATAGTTCCAAAGTGAGAATACGTCGTTGTGCCATGTGGCTGAAGGATAACCGGCGTCAGAACCTGAACCACTACCCATTGGGGTGTTCATCCAGAATTTGCGGTCTTTATAAGTATTCTTACGCAGACGTCCCTCCTGATCCAACATCGGACGAACCTTTACGTGTGAACGGATGAACTCAAGGTCTGCTCGGTCAATTTTCAGAGCATCCATAATCTTCTCATCTTCTGGGTACTCCTTGCCCTGAGCAAGAGCGTCGTGGAAGACGTCGATCAGATTCAGCCAGTTGAATTGGCTGTAGTCATAGGTCTTAGCCATTACCGAAGATGGAGCGAAACTTAACAAAGCTGCAAAAAGCAAGCATGCAATTGTAGTCTTTTTCATCATGATAAAATAATAGTTTAAAATAGTGATTAATAAAAATGTTATTCTTTTGTCCTCCCGGCAACCGGTAATAAGATTGCCGGGAGGGATATTTTATTTTAACCCGAATCGTTAATTAGAGTCCTTGACTGATTTTGTTCGATTGTTGAGCAGATGTGCTGACGTTTCATCGAAGGCGTAGCGGGCTACGGCGAGATGTAATGGCAGCGCAGATGCCGGCAAGCGGACTAAAGCAGACAGGAAGCATGTCGATAATTACAAATCTAAGCAAATGCGGTCTAATGACCGATTAGGGGTTTAACTTAGAAGTTGCTCTTGTCAACATCCCACCACAGTCTGGTTGCCTGTTTGTCAACTCCACCCAGTGCATTCATACCTGTAGAGAGGACATCTTTCAGTGTAGCCTGGTCCTGCGTGTCAGGGAATGGCAGACGACGTATGATGTCGCCATCTTTCAGAGAGCCGTCACCGTCGGCAACATTCAGTATAGGGAACAGACGAGGATAACCCGTACGACGGATGTCGACCCATGCCTCAAGACTGTTCGGGAAGCCTGCGATATACTTCTGCGTGATGATTTTCTCGAGCTTTACCTCGTTATCGTCAGCATCATTCCATTTCACTCCTACCGTTATCTTGCTCACCTGATCGGCATCATTGCCCGTTGGGTCAACATAAGTGAAAGGCTCTGCTTTTTCTATCTGCATGTATTTGTCGAGAGCAGCCTCATACTTTTTATATGCAAGGTTCGGTCTAAAGCGGTTGAGCACGTTGCCTTCGCGGATGCCCTGCTCGTAGAACTGCTGGGCAGTGCCTTTCATGTCCCATCCACGCACTGCACCCTCTGCACGAAGGAAGCATACCTCTGACAGTTTCATAAGGTAAAGAGGAGCATTACCCATTGAATTTTCCTCCTGAAGTTTTGAGAATCCGTTGTATGGATTACTTGGCGAGCTTTGCTCCTGACCTACGTGAGCACCAGCGAGAATACCGCATACTTTAGTGTCAGCCTCAAGAGAGAGACTGTTGTCCTTGCTGTTTTTGATATATTCGTTCTTGGTGAACAACATCTCAAGGAATGGGTGGTTGTAAGCACGCAACACAGATTCATAACCTGCTCCCAAGCGCATGTCATTCCAAGAGTTCCATATCTGAATGAGAGGATTTTGAGCTCCAGTCACATATGAGTTGAAACTGATCTCGTCCTTCTCATCTTCGATTACTCCGGATGCCACAGCCTCTTCAGCCCATTTCTTTGCCTTTGCAGGATCAACCTTTGCTACATGCACAGCCAAACGAAGCTTCAGCGAGTTGGCAAAGCGCTTGAAGATGTCGAGGCTTTCGATGTTCGATCTCAGCATTGCAAGACCGCAACGTGTGTATTGAGCCAGTTTCCTCTGAACTTTGTCCTTATACCAGTCGGCACGATTTGCCTCGTAGTAGTTGTAACACTTAATGATGCTGTCTAGGTTATTTACTACAGTGTTGTAGATTGTCTCGAGATTATCGTAAGTATATGGACGTTCCTGCTTGTTGGTCTTGAAGTCCTGGTAAGGGAACGGACCGTAGTTGTCGGCTACCTCAATAGCTGCATAATCGTAGAACAGCAGGTATGTAGCTTTCACTTCTGGCAAGAGGTCAATTTCTTCCATGTTGAGCAGAGGCACGAGCGCCTTGTTAGCTTCCATGAATGTGCCGTATGCACCGCCGTAAGCCTTAAGGTCGATAGCCGTCGATGACACAATGTTGATGCCGGAATAAGGATAATTCACGTGAGGTATGACGGCATACTGTGCGAACGCATCCTGATAGAAGGTTGACAGATACTGGTACGCATGAGATACAGGCGGGTTACCTTCTTTACCTCCACGCAGCGAGTATACACCGCCAAGTGCTATTGCCATGTTTGTTTGGATCTTTTCCATTGCAGCATCGAACTGCTCCTCTGTAAGGTTGATGTCGCACTTGATGACATCGACCTTACCCTGGCGTACTACCTTATCCTCATTTTTCTGATTCTGATTGAACTCTGCACCCGTCACGTCGTAGTCGAGACAGGCATTCAGTGTGAGTCCTGCAAGGGCTAATGCCAGAAATTTGCCTATATATTTTGGTTTCATCATTTTGTTTTCTGTCTATCTAAGTGTTAGAAATTCATTTTCACTGATAATCCGTAAGAGCGTGTTGACGGCATGTTGAATACCTCGAATGCTCCAAGACCATTCTGTGTTGACAGTGATACGTCCGGATCTGTTGGCGCATCCTTGTATATGAAGAACAGGTTGCGTGCAATGAATGAGAGCGAGAGGTTACGGTTCATTCCGAAGAGATTGCGGAAAGTGTAGCCCAGAGCAAGCTCGCGCAAACGGAAGTTTGTAGCATTGTAGATGTAGTCGACAGGGCTTTTGGCAGAACCTATAGCCTGATAGTATTCCTTCACCGGTACTATGCGTCCGCTGCCGTCAGGGAGTACGATACCCGGCACATTGCCGTAGTCGGAAGCAACGATGTTGTTGCGTTCTGCGTTGAGGCGTGCATCAGCCGAGCGCTGTGAGAAACCGTATTTATCGAGTGTCTGTTCTGTCAGGCTGATAACCTTTCCGCCGATGCGACCGTTGATGAGTAATGACAGGCTGAACTCCTTCCATGTGAAGGTATTGCTCCAGCCGAGCATCCAGTCAGCATTCATATTACCAATGTATTTGAGTTTACCGCTCTGGTCGAACTGTGGCTGACCGAGAGAGTTGAGCTGTATGTGTCCTTTTTCGTCGCGTACGTAGTCGGGAACATACATATCGCCGATTGAGCCACCTTTCTTATATATGACGTGTGTGCCTGCCACATTCTGCTCGATGAGTCGTTCCTTGCCTTCTGCGTCGTATGCTGTCTCAAGAATCTTGTTTTTGTTGTAAGAAGCATTGACGGA
>CAJPPF010000005.1 GCA_905372445.1 uncultured Prevotella sp.
TATTATTATTGTCTATTATTCTTTCGGCGTCGATAACAGTAGCATCAGCCCAAAGCAAGAAAAGCAAGAAAGAGGAGAGAGAAAAAAAGATAGAAGAGTTTATGGAAGAATCAAGAAAGGCTCTTGGTGATGCAGGCAATGCTATCGGTGATTTCTTTGGCCTTGACGATCGTGTAGACAAAAAGGAAGACCTTATTAAAATAAAGCACGTGTATTATATGCCTCTCTATAATGTTAATCTATACAAAGGCAACGATGCTGAAGGTTTCCGTAAGCAATGTTCCGATATGTTTTCCGGTCGCTTTCCTCAGGCAAAGGTACTTTCTATAGCACTTCCTCAGCAACAATGGGTTAAGGAAGATGTGGTGAAGAGCAATGTGGTTGTAGGACATACCGAGACAATGTATTGCTATATCATTGCAAAAGATGGCGACTACGGATATATTAACGCCCGATTCTCGTACAAACGATATAAGGGCGCAGGGAAGGACTATACTGTTCTTGAAGATAATTGGCCTAAATGGGAGCGTACAGATTTTCTGAAAAAGGAGATATACACGAAGCTGAAAGCAAAGTAAAGATTCCTATTGTAGTATATAATAATAAGGTATGTACTACGTACAAAAGTAGAATTTCATAGCAAAAGTGACAGTTTTTTCAGTAAAATCTTGCAAGAATGAAATAAAAGGTTTACTTTTGTGGACAAATGAGACATCGAAAGGTGTTACAACAACAAAATAGAAATGAAAATGAATACATCGCACGCATCTTTCTTCTACTTTTATTTTTACTTTGCAGGACATTGTGAAGCGGGAAGTTGCGTATAGATTTCAACTTAGGACAAGAAGAGCAATAAATGCTATATTCAAGTTCCCGCTTCATAATATTTGAGGCGGGGACTTTTATTTTAAAGAGGATTATGAAAAGAATTGCTATACAAGGACGATCAGGCTCTTATCACGACTTGGCAGCACATCAGTATTTCGACGGTGAACAGCTACAGATAATCTGTTGTGCAACGTTCGAGGATGTCTTTGCAGAAATGGAGAAAGACCCTGCAATAATCGGTATGATTGCTATTGAAAACACTATCGCCGGTTCGTTGTTGCATAACTATGAATTGCTGACAGCATCGGGCAAGACGGTAGTAGGCGAGCATAAGGTACATATTCAGCATTCAATCTGTTGTCTCCCCGAGGACGACTGGAGCACTATACGCGAGGTCCATTCTCATCCGGTAGCCCTCATGCAATGTCGTGATTTCCTTTCACGACATCCGGAACTGAAAGCAGTAGAATGCGAGGATACTGCCGGTTCGGCAGAGAATATCAGCAGACAGAATCTTAAAGGTCATGCCGCAATATGTCATGCCAGCGCTGCTGAATACTACGGCATGAAGGTGTTAGAGGATGCGATAGAGGATAACAAACATAATTTCACTCGTTTCCTTATTATAGCCAATCCAATGAAAGCCGACTTTCTGCGTCCGTTGGATAAAACAGACAAGGCGAGCATGGTCTTTTCGCTAACACATTCGGAAGGCTCGCTGTCGAAGGTGCTGACGATTCTGTCGTTCTACGATATAAACCTTACAAAGATACAGTCGTTGCCGGTTATCGGTCATGAATGGGAATATCTTTTTTATGTCGATTTGACATACGATAATCTGACTCGCTATCGCCAGTCGATAGACGCAATCATTCCATTAACAAAAGAGTTGAAGATACTCGGTGAATACAGTGCAAGATAATATGATTATGAAGATACAGCCAGCAGAGAGGCTCTCCCTCGTACAGGAATATTATTTCAGTCGTAAGTTAAAGGAAGTGGCGCGGCTTAATGCAGAAGGCAAGGATATAATCTCGCTTGCCATTGGCTCACCTGATATGCCGCCGTCGTGTCAAACCATAGACAAACTCTGCGAGATAGCAGCGCAGCCGAGCGCCCATGGCTATCAGCCAACTATGGGAACACTTGAACTACGTGAGGCAATGGCAGGATTTTATAAGAGAATATATAATGTCAGCTTAGACCCAAATACGGAGATACTTCCGCTTATCGGCTCGAAAGAAGGCATCCTGCATACAACCCTTGCGCTTGTGAATCCCGGCGATGAAGTGCTGGTGCCGAATCCTGGTTATCCCACATATACCTCGTTGAGCAACCTTCTTGGAGCGAAGATTGTCAACTACAACCTGCGTGAAGATAACGACTGGCAGCCTGATTTCGACGAGTTGGAGAAAATAGACCTATCGAAAGTGAAGATCATGTGGACAAATTACCCGAATATGCCTACAGGCGGTAATGCCCATATGAAGACTTATGAACGACTGGTCAGGTTTGCCCGCGAGAAAGGTATTGTTGTCATCAATGACAATCCCTATTCGCAGATTCTTAACGACAATCCAATGTCCATAATGATGGTACCGGGAGCAAAGCAGTGCTGCATGGAGTTCAACTCTATGTCGAAGAGCTTCAATATGCCAGGTTGGCGTGTAGGAATGGTTGTCGGCAATGCTGATCTGATAGCATGGACACTGAAGGTGAAGAGCAATATTGACTCCGGAACATTCCGTGGCATACAACTTGCCGCCGCAGAGGCATACAATACAAATACACCGGAGTGGCATCAGGAGTATAACATCAATGTCTACCGTCGCCGCCGAGATATTGCCGAGCGGATAATGACACTCCTTGACTGCAAGTATGACAATCATCAGGTGGGGATGTTCCTTTGGGGGCGAATACCTGAAACATATGCCACATGTGAGGAACTGACCGAAAAGCTGCTTCATGAAGCGCGGGTGTTCATCACACCTGGATTTATATTCGGAAGCAATGGCGATAGGTATATTAGAATCTCACTATGCGCTAAAGAAGAGAAAATGCAGGAAGCATATCAGCGCATCACTGATTATTTAAGGAAAAACGATAATAACAAAAACAAATGATTATATGGAACTTGAACTGAGCCCTATTAATTTGCCAAGTGATAACGAACGTCCATTCGTGATAGCAGGTCCATGCAGTGCAGAGACAGAGGAGCAAGTCGTGACTACTGCCAAGCAACTTTCTGAAAAGGGCTGTCACCTTTTCCGTGCCGGAATATGGAAACCACGTACAAAACCCGGCGGTTTCGAAGGTAAGGGCGATGAGGCTCTGCCTTGGCTTGCTGATGTCAAGAAGGAGACTGGCATGCTTGTTTCTACAGAAGTGGCAACGCCGGAGCATGTGGAAAAGGCTCTTCAGCACGGCATTGACTTCCTTTGGGTTGGAGCACGGACCACTGCAAACCCCTTTGCCATGCAGGCGCTTGCCGACAGTCTCAGAGGAGTAGACATACCCGTGCTGGTGAAGAATCCTGTCAACCCAGACCTTGAACTGTGGATAGGCGCTCTTGAAAGACTCAATCAGGCTGGAGTGAAACGCCTTGGTGCTATACATCGTGGATTCTCAAGCTACGATAAGAAGATTTACCGTAACCTCCCTATGTGGCAGATTCCTATAGAACTGCGTCGCCGATACCCCACACTTCCTCTTATCTGCGACCCAAGTCATATTTCAGGACGGCGCGATCTGATAGCTCCTTTATGCCAGCAAGCCATGGATCTTGGCTTCGATGGCCTTCTTGTAGAGAGCCACTGCAACCCTGATGAGGCTTGGAGTGATGCTATGCAGCAGATAACCCCTGAGGTGCTCGACTATATTCTCTCACTTTTGGTCATTCGCGATGAGACATTGACAACGGAGGGTATAACACAGCTGCGTCATCAGATTGACGAGCTCGACAATCAACTCATGGAACTACTCGCAAAACGAATGCGTGTATGTAGGGAAATAGGACAGTATAAGAAAGAGCATAACATGACTGTCCTGCAGACGCAACGTTACAAAGAGATACTTGATAAACGTGGTGTGCAAGGCGCTATGTGCGGTATGTCGGCTGAATTTGCAGCAAAAATCTTCGAGCATATTCACGAAGAGTCGGTGCGCCAGCAGATGGAAATAATAAACAAATAGTATGAAGATATTAATACTTGGAGCAGGCAAGATGGGTTCGTTCTTCATCGATCTGCTCTCGTTCGACCATGAAGTGGCAGTGTTTGAGAAGGACATCTACAGAATGAGATTCACTTACAACTGTCGGCGCTTCACTGATATTAAGGAGGTACAGGCATTTGAACCGGAACTGGTTATCAACTGTGTCACGTTGAAATATACTATCAATGCTTTTGACGAGATTCTTCCGTATATACCAAAAGAATGTATAATAAGCGACATCAGTTCTGTCAAGACCGGACTGAAGGAATACTATGATGCCTGCGGACATCGTTATGTCAGCACGCATCCGATGTTCGGACCCACCTTTGCTAATCTGAACCAGCTGTCGGAGGAGAATGCCATAATAATCAACGAGGGCGACTATATGGGACGTTGTTTCTTTAAGGATGTATACAGTCGTCTGGGCTTGAATATCTATGAATATTCTTTCGATGAGCATGACAAGACCGTTGCTTACTCATTGAGTATTCCGTTTGTGTCGACTTTTACCTTTGCGGCAGTCATGAAGCCGCAGGATGCGCCGGGAACTACATTCAAACGCCACATGAAAATTGCCCGTGGCATGATGAGTGAGGATGACTACCTGCTGCAGGAGATACTCTTCAACCCATACACCCATGATCAGGTTTCGCTTATTCGTAAGGAGTTGAAAGAACTGCTTGAAATCATAGATTGCAAGGACGTCGGCAGAATGAAGGCATATATTGATAAGATACGTGACAATGTCAAGGCGCAGAAATAAACCGTCATAGATATGCTAACTACAGAAAGACACCGGTTGTTGTTGCTGTTGATGGTGATTGTTGTCTCCGTCAGCATGAACGCTCAGAGTCTATCGTATACGATGGTGGAATTGAATTGCGAGAATCTTTTCGACTGTGAACACGATTCCTTGAAGCAGGATGAAGACTTCCTCCCGTCGGGCATAATGAGGTGGAGCCATGCGCGATATTGGAAGAAGGTAAATAATATAGCACGTGAGATTCTGTCGTGTGGTGAAAGCGAAGGCGGTTATGCCATACCGGATCTCGTCGCATTATGTGAAGTAGAGAACGATACCGTATTGCGCGACCTCACGCAGCGCTCGTTGCTGCGTAATGCGAAGTATGAATATATTGTCACGCATTCGCCTGATTTGCGAGGAATTGATGTCGCGCTGCTTTATTCTCCGTTTTCGTTTGGATATATAGACAGTCGTCCTATCCGCGTGGAACCGCTTAAGGATATGCGCCCGACACGCGACATACTGTATGTGAAAGGACGTACATCTACCGATGATACGCTTCATGTATTCGTCATTCATGCCCCGAGCAGATATGGTGGTGAATATGAGACTCGGGCAAATAGAGTGCATGTTGTCTCACGACTTGCAGAAAGCGTCGACTCCGTAAGAGCTTTATCGCCACGTGCAAAAATTATTATTGCAGGTGATTTTAATGATTACAGCACAGACAAAAGCATAAAGATTCTTACGTCAAACGGTTTTGTTCATGTATCGGATGATGCTAAAGGTGCTAATGGAGCTGAGGGCACATACAAGTATCAGGGCAAGTGGGGGAGCATAGATCATGTTTTTCTGTCTCGTTCTTTGCTCTCGAATTTTAGGAAATGTTTCATTGCCGACCGCGAATTTCTGCTATGCAAGGACGAGGATTACGGTGGCATACAGCCACGACGAAATTTAAAAGGAGTTAAATGGCAGAATGGTTTTTCTGATCATCTCCCGCTCGTTGTGCGTTTTTATTTTTGACATTTATAGTTTCGTTTTTCAATTTCAGTGCGAATCCGGCAAATGTCTTTACCCCGATTAGTCTGATTTTTCAATATCGAAAGGTGAACAAATCCGTGCTTTATAAAAACCGTAAAATTGATGCTTGTAACTACTTGATTCTCAGTACGTTTCAAAAACCGTCGTTTCTTGCCTCTAAAAGCGCCGTTTCTTGGCGTTAAAACCGTCGGTTCTTGAGCCAAGAAACGACGGTTCTTGAAATCAATTCCTGCGGTTCTAAAAACAACCCCCTGAATAATGAATGAAAACCCGCGTTTTTGCTGTGTCATAAGGTTGCCGTTATATCGTTAATCTACGCTTTTACAGACAAACTGTAACCTGTCAGATTTTCGTACAAAAACTGATATTGCATGTGTTGATTCGGCTCGTTCTTTTTTTAAATTTATTTAAAACATGGATGGTTGCTGCCCGAATGTTCCTAAAAATCGTTATATTTGCACGAAATATAACCAAAGGGTTGCATAGAACCCTGTTTTTTTTGTGTATAAATAGAAAGATTGAAATATGTTTGAAAACTTAAGCGACAGATTAGAACGATCGTTTAAAATCCTCAAAGGTGAAGGCTCTATCACGGAAATAAATGTGGCAGAGACACTGAAAGATATTCGCCGTGCCTTGCTCGATGCCGATGTAAACTACAAGGTGGCAAAGACCTTCACCGACAATGTAAAGCAGAAAGCACTCGGTATGAATGTGCTTAATGCTGTCAAGCCAGGTCAGTTGATGGTGAAACTTGTTCACGATGAGATGGCTGAATTCATGGGTGGTGAGGCTGTAGACCTGAACCTCGAAGGTCGCCCGACGGTGATAATGATGGCTGGTCTCAATGGTGCCGGTAAGACAACCATGAGCGGAAAACTTGCAAAATATCTCAAAGAAAAGAAGAATAAGAAACCGCTGCTCGCTGCATGTGACACTTTTCGTCCTGCAGCTATGGAGCAGTTGAGAGTTCTTGGTGAGCAGGTTGAAGCGCCTGTATATATCGAGTTGGATGCTAAAGACCCTGTTCAGGTGGCAAAGAATGCTATCAGCGAGGCAAAGGCGAAGGGCTGCGATGTGGTTATCGTGGACACTGCCGGTCGTCAGTCGATTGACGAGGAACTGATGAAGCAGGCAAAAGATATCAAGGATGCCGTTCAGCCACAAGAGACACTCCTCGTTGTCGACGCAATGACAGGTCAGGATGCGGTGAACACGGCAAAGACCTTCAACGATATGCTCGAAATTGATGGTGTTATACTGACTAAGCTTGACGGTGATACACGCGGTGGTGCAGCCCTGTCTATCCGTACTGTGGTAACAAAGCCAATTAAGTTTATCGGCATAAGTGAGAAAATGGACGGTATCGATGTGTTCCATCCATCACGTATGGCTGACCGTATTCTCGGTATGGGTGACGTCGTTTCGCTCGTTGAGCGTGCCCAACAGCAGTATGACGAAGAGGAAGCACGCCGCCTGCAGAAGAAGATAATGAAGAATAAGTTCGACTTTGACGACTTCATGAATCAGATTCAACAGATAAAGAAGATGGGTAATATCAAGGATCTTGCAGCTATGATTCCAGGTGTTGGAAAGGCAATTCGTGATGTAGATATTGATGATGATGCTTTCAAAGGCATTGAGGCTATAATATGCTCCATGACGCCGAAAGAGCGTTCTAACCCCGATTTGTTCATGAGTGGTCGCACAGCGCAGAGTCGTAAGCAACGTGTTGCACGCGGTTCCGGTCAGAAGATTGACGATGTGAATCGCTTGATGAAACAGTTTGATCAGACACGAAAGATGATGCGTATGGTCAGTGGATCAAATATGAAGAATATGATGGCAATGGCAAGTCGTATGAAAGGAATGCCGGGAATGCCAAAGATGTAATTGTCTTAAATACAATATCAGACTATGACACTTATTGACGGAAAGGCAACCGCCACGGCAATCAAAGCCCAGATTGCAGAGGAAGTAAAGAATATTATAGATGCCGGCGGTAAGCAACCGCATCTTGTTGCTGTACTTGTAGGTCACGATGGTGGAAGCGAAACTTATGTGAGAAACAAGGTTATTGCTTGCGAACAATGTGGATTCAAGTCAACCTTGATTCGTTATGAGGAGGATGTAACAGAAGAGGAACTACTTACTTGCGTAGATCGCCTTAATAAAGATAAGGATGTGGACGGCTTCATTGTCCAGCTCCCTCTCCCAAAGCATATCGACGAACAGAAGGTAACGGAAGCAGTATGCCCTGAAAAGGATGTTGATGGCTTCCACCCTGTAAACGTCGGTCGTATGTCGATAGGGCTTGATTGCTTTATCTCTGCCACTCCTCTGGGCATTCTCACCCTGCTGAAACACTACAATATAAAGACAAGTGGCAAGAAATGTGTCGTTATAGGGCGCTCAAACATTGTGGGCAAACCTATGGCGAGCCTTATGATGCAGAAGCAATATGGCGATGCAACAGTCACTGTGCTCCATTCTCATTCGCAGAATATCAAAGAGGAATGCCTTATGGCAGACATCATAATCTGCGCTTTGGGCAGACCGGAGTTCCTTAAGGCTGATATGGTGAAAGAGGGAGCAGTGGTGATAGATGTCGGAACGACACGCGTTCCTGATGCCAGTCGACCGAGCGGTTTTCGTCTTTGTGGTGATGTAGACTTCGAGAATGTCGCGAAGAAATGTTCTTTCATAACACCTGTACCGGGTGGTGTTGGACCTATGACAATCTGTTCGTTGATGCTCAACACCCTTAAAGCCGGAAAACAGAAAACAAAATAAGGAATAGGATTAAACGGTTCAAATGACTATTGCAAATGACATCGGAGGAATATTATAAACAAGGTAACGAGTACCGTCGTCAGGGACTGTATCATGAAGCGATGAATTCCTACATGGAGGCAATAGCCATTGACCCTGATTCTCCTGCTGCTACGGCAAGGCAGATGCTTGAAGAACAGTTCTCGTTCTATTATAAGGATTACTACAACCCATAGAATGGGCTGGAATGATATATTGAAGGCTGGATATTAATCAATGCCGATTGGACTTGTGCCCATATAATATCCGGTTTATAATGACCATAACTATTATGAGTAAGTACATAGGTGCTATTTTAGTTGATACGGAACGCTGCAAAGGCTGTAACCTTTGCGTCGTTGCTTGTCCGAAGAATGTTATTCAGTGCTCGCCAATGAAGGTCAACCTTTTTGGCTACGCATACGCTGAAGCCGTACATCCTGACGAGTGTATCGGTTGCGCGTCATGTGGCATTGTATGCCCTGACGGTTGTATAACAGTTTATAAAAAGAAAGTAGAGGAATAATATGGCAGAAAAAGAAGTTTTGCTGTTGAAGGGAAACGAGGCTATTGCTCATGCTGCAATCCGTTGCGGTTGCGACGGCTACTTTGCTTATCCTATAACGCCACAGACAGAAATCGTTGAGACAATCGCTGCGTTGAAGCCGTGGGAGACCACTGGCATGATTTCTGTTCAGGCAGAGAGTGAGGTATCAGCAGTGAATATGCTTTATGGTGGCGCAGGAGCAGGAAAGAAAGTGTTTACATCCTCTTCAAGCATTGGTATTGCTCTTATGCAGGAGGGTATCTCTTATATGGCAGGCGCAGAGCTTCCTGCGGTGATCGTAAACGTGATGCGCGGTGGTCCTGGACTTGGAACTATACAGCCGTCGCAGGGTGACTATTTCCAAGCGACACGTGGAGGAGGCAATGGCGACTATAACAATATTGTCCTTTGCCCGCACTCTGTTCAGGAGATGGCTGATTTCATGGGATTAGGCTTCGACCTTGCATTCAAATACCGTAATCCTGTTATCATTCTGACCGATGGCGTTATTGGTCAGATGATGGAAAAAGTGGTGCTGTCGGAGCAGAAGCCACGACGTACGATGGAGGAGATTGAACGCGATTGTCCGTGGGCATCAACGGGACGCAAGAATGGACGTGAGCGCAACATCATAACATCACTGGAACTTCAGTCGGAGGAGATGGAGAAGAAAAATCTTGCATTGCAGGCAAAGTATCAGTTGATAAAAGAGAATGAACGCCGCTGCGAGCAACTCTATATGGATGATGCAGAGTATGTCATTGTGGCGTTTGGCAGTGCTGCGCGAATATCAGAGAAAGCCATCGACATTGCCCGCAAGAAAGGCATAAAGGTTGGACTCTTCCGACCAATCACTGCCTGGCCTTATCCAGACGTAGAGCTTGAAGCTGCATGCAGTGGCAAGATAGCCGTTCTTGTGGTTGAGATTAACGCCGGTCAGATGATAGATGATGTGCGTCTTGCGCTTGGAAAGAACATACCAATAGTACACTATGGTCGTATGGGAGGAATCATTCCTGAGCCAGAGGGTGTAGTTGAGGCATTAGAGATATTAATAAATAAATGTGAGGAGTAAGCGGTATGGAAGATATATTTAAAGCCGAAAACATTGTCTATAAGAAGCCGGCGCTCCTTACTGATGCCCGTATGCACTATTGTCCCGGCTGCAGTCATGGAGTAGTACATAAGCTCATTGCTGAGGTAATAGAGGAAATGGGTATGACTGACAAAGCAATTGGAATCTCACCTGTGGGCTGTGGAGTGTTTGCCTACAACTATATTGATATCGACTGGCAGGAAGCTGCCCACGGTCGCGCTCCGTCACTGGCATGTGCACTTAAGCGTCTCATGCCCGATCGCCTTGTCTTTACCTATCAGGGCGACGGCGACCTTGCCTCAATCGGAGCTGCAGAGGTGTTCCACTCGCTTAACCGTGCTGACAATACAACGCTCATCTACATCAATAATGCCATGTATGGTATGACTGGTGCGCAGATGTCTCCAACCACTCTTCTGGGGCAGAAGACAACAACATGCCCTTATGGTCGTACCCCTGAGCTACATGGCTATCCTATGGATGTCAGCGAGATGGCAACAAAGCTCCCCGGCGCTTGCTTTGTCAGTCGCCAGAGTGTCGATACACCGGGAGCAATTCGTAAGGCGAAGAAAGCCATACGCAAAGCTTTCGAGGCAAATATGGCGAGCAAAGGTTCGTCTATGGTAGAGATTGTGGCAACATGTTCAAGTGGCTGGAAGCTATCGCCGGAGAAAGCCAACGAATGGCTTAGAGAGAATATGTTCGTGCAATATCCAAAGGGCGATCTAAAGGACACGACAGAACTATAATAGTGATTCACGTATGAAAAAAGAAATAATAATAGCCGGTTTCGGTGGTCAGGGAGTGCTGTCTATGGGCAAGATATTGGCTTACAGCGGTCTTATGGATGACAAAGAAGTCACATGGATGCCTGCCTACGGACCGGAGCAGAGAGGTGGCACAGCCAACTGTACCGTAATAATCAGCGACGATCGCATAGCATCACCAGTGCTTAGCAAGTATGATATTGCCATTGTGCTGAATCAACCGTCGCTTGATAAATTCCAACCAAAGGTAAAACCCGGCGGAATAATCTTCTACGAAGAGAACGGAATAATCAATCCTCCGACACGTACAGACATTTCCTGCTATAAGGTTTCTGCTATGGAAAAGGCTGCAGAGATGCGTAATGCGAAGGTGTTCAATATGATTGTTCTTGGCGCCATGCTTAAAGTCTGTCCTATTGTCAGCACCGAAGGATTGGAGAAAGCTCTCTACAAGTCACTTCCTGAACGACATCACAATCTTGTTCCGCTCAATATGGAGGCGGTAAAGGAAGGGATGTCGTTGGTGAAATAAACAGTCAGAGACTTTTTCGGGGCAAATATTCAATAATAGAAAGGGGAAAACACTTATGGGTTATATCATTGCTTTAGTGACATTGTTGATTGGCTGTGGTGTCGGATTCCTGCTTGGCAGAAGCCAGAACGCAGGAGCAGAAGCCCGTGCCGCTATGCTCGACAATCAGCTCAAGGATACAAAGAACGAATGCGAACGGCAGATGGCTGAGACAAAAGCTGACTGTCGCAAGCAGATTGCCACACTGCAGACCCAACATCGCGAACAGCTCGAAGCGTTGCAGAAACAGCATCGTGAACAGCTGGAGGATAGTATAAAACTGCTCCGTGAACAGTTGAAGAACTCTGCCGAAGCGGTGCTCAAGGAACGTTCGGAGGAATTGTCGAAGAACAACCGTGAACAGTTGTCGCAAATTCTCAATCCGCTTCAGAATAATCTTGAACATATGCAGAAAGAGGTGGAGCGCAACCGCCAGGAGCGCGCTGAGACGATGATGAGCCTTAAAGCTGTCATCGACACCACAATGGAGCAGACACGTGTTATCGGCGAACGTGCCGACAACCTTGCCAATGCTCTTACGCGCGACAATAAATACCAAGGCAATTTCGGTGAACTGAGGCTTAGCAAGATGCTCGAGGACATGGGATTCGAGCGTGGACTTCAGTTTGAAGAACAGGTCACATTGCGAGACGACGAAGGACGCACTCTTCTCGGCGAGGAGTCGGAACGACGTATGCAACCTGACGTGATACTGCATTTCCCTGACAACCGTGATATTATCATTGACTCAAAAGTATCGATGACAGCTTTCGAGCGGTGGGCAAATGCCAAGACCGACGACGAGAAGCGACAGGCGCTGAAGGAACATGTGGCTTCTGTACGCTCGCAAGTGAAACAGCTCACTCAGAAGGGCTATTGGAAGCAGTACAATCAGAAGGGCGTAAAGCTCGATTTTGTTGTCATGTTCATGTTCTCTGAGAGTGCATTGCAAATAGCTTTGACCGAAGACCCTAACCTCTGGCGTGATGCTTACGAGCAGGGAGTGCTCATAACAGGCGGGCAGAATCTGTATGCGCTGCTTCGTATTCTTGAAATTTCATGGAAACAGATGGCACAGGTGGAAAATCAAGAGAACATCATGCAGTGTGCCAACGATATCGTCTCACGCGTACAGCTGTTTTATGAACGTCTTGTCAGTCTTGAGAATCAGTTTGAAGCCGTTGGGAAAGCATTCCACGCACTGAAGGCAGTCACCGACGATAAGGGAAAAAGCATCATTGTCTCTGCCAACAAACTTCTTAAATACGGTGCTAAAGAGGATCCGAAGCGCAAGAAGTCATTACCTAAAGAACAGTCGGACGAGAACGAACTACTCACAGATTCCTCCGTTGCCACTACAGACTTTGATGAGGCATAGCCCTTGTTCCCTTTTGTTCCTTTATCCGTTATTGTTTTCAGTATGTTATAAAAGCGCCGTTTCTTGCAAAGCATTGCTAAGGAATAGTAAATAAAAATCATCTTCGCGGTTTTTGACGAAATAGAAAACTAAATGCAATGATTTGACAAATCTACATGACATAAAACTACGTTTTCTGGAAGCGACAACAGCAGAATCGAGCTTCATTCCGTGCTTTTTACTTTAAGAAGCAGCGGTTTTTGATGCAGAAAACGACGGTTTCATCGGCAAGAAACGGCGGTTTTAGAACCAAGAAACGGCGCTTCTTGAAACTGATTCTTATTTTTGTATACATAAAAACGATTTATTACACTGATTATCAGTGCTTTGTATGTGATGTCGAAAACAAGCGTTTTTCGTCACCGAACGACTATGTGCCGGCAAATATCGGCTGTATGTATGCTTAGAATAGCCTTTTTGTTAAATTTATTCATTGACATTTGGGAATGCATGAAAAGAAGAAAGAATCGCAACGGAGAGATATTGTCCACGCAAAGCAACCTCTGCAAATGTTGGCATAGAAAAGCACACAGAAAAAGAAAGTTACGTCTTGAAATAAAACTCAATTCTTTTTGTCATTCTCAAAAATAAGTATTAACTTTGTAACAACGATTAAATACAGGCAAAGGAATTGGATACAAAATATCACTTCACGCTTGGTCGGGTGACATTATCTATATTAATGATATTCATAATGTCACCCGTCTGTGGTACACCGAGACTGCGCACGTTGAACACTATCGACGATGTGGAGAGACGACAACTGCAGGCAATGTATAACAAATTGCAGGAGTTGCCGACAGAACGCCTGATGGATATTGGTATGAAATGGTTTAATTCCGGTGCGGTATCAGACAGTGCCGTGTTGTGCTTCGTGGTTGTAGGCAACAGATATCATGAAAAGATGTCGCTTGACGACAAGAAGGCTTGCATTCAGGCGCTAATAAGCGGAGCACATATAACCAGTTGCCAATATTACGACTATAAACTCTCATATGAGCTATTGTCGAAAGCAATTGAGATTATTGATAAGGACAAGAGACTTGACAACTTCCTTCCTAAGCTATATTTAAACACGGGTATCCTTTTCATGAACAGCGGAGTTCACTATGGTTCAAAGAAACTCGTCGACGCCGCCGGCGAGTATATGTACAAAGCTCTTGACGAGGCTGTGGATTATAAGGACTGGGACATTTATACAAAAGCGTTTTTCTGCCTGTCAAACTTTTTTGTCGGACAGAATGAAATTGCCAAACTGAAAGAACTCCTCGACAGAAGAAATTACTCTATAGTACCGAATAATGTCGTCAACTATAAGGCTTTCCAATTTTGCTATTATGGAATGCAGGCATTAGATAATGGTGATTATGACAAGGCACGCAGGCTATTCCGTGAAGAGGCTGCTACAATAAAAGAAATACACAACCCTAAAAAATATGAGGTTCTTACCGCACTTACTGTGGGTCGTGCCTTTGAAATGGAGAATAAGATTGATTCTGCTATTGCTGTATACCAACAGCTGTTGCCCGAAGCAAGGCGTGCCGGAATAATTGATGTCGTTGGTATAGTGTATTCCTTCTTGTATGAAGCTTATAAGCTGAAAGATGACATGCAGAACTACATGAAGTACCATCATAGATATGTTCAGTTGAAGGACACGCTGCTTACCAAGAGTGGAATGGCAGACGTGGGCGAGACGTATTTCTTGAACCTCGTTAAACATGAGAGTGATAATGCGGAGCGATTGAAGGAACGTAACTTGAACTACTTCATTTTTGCCTTCCTTCTTACAGTGATACTCATAATCATAATAACATTACTTCTGCTTGTAAGCAGTAAGAATAAGTATCTTAAAGAACGAAACCGGCTTCTTTTTGAACGTGCCCAGAAAGTTGTAGAGGTAGAAACAGAAGAAACTGATGCTGCTGACCAACAGAAATATCGCAGTAGCACGTTGACCGATGAGATGAAGATTCGCCTTGTCAGTGAGATAAAGAAACTTGTGGCTGATTCTGAGACGGTATGTAAACCGAATCTTTCTATTAGTCAGGTTGCAAAAATGCTTGATGTCAATGCCCGTTATGTATCGCAGACTATCAACGAATGCTTTGGGATGAACTTCAGTATGTTGCTGGCAAAGGCTCGTGTCAGAGAGGCTTGTCTTCGCCTTGGCAATCCGGAGGAATATGGAAATCTTACGATTGAGGCTATAGCACAGAGTGTAGGTTTCCGTTCACGTAACTCTCTTATCACTGCTTTCAAGAAATTCACAGGACTGACTCCTTCGGAATATCTACGAGTATCTAAGGAAAGAGATGTCGAATAAATTCCTTGGTCAGAAAGAACAGCAACCTTTCGTTTTCGGATAATCGCAATATTTTTCAGATTCCCCGCTTCTTTTTATTATTAAGCAAGGTTTTTTCCTTGATAATAAACCTAAATGGGGCATTAAATTATGTTATGCTTTTCTTTAGACCACGGTATGTCTTAGTCTTTCGTTTTCTGTCTTCTCCATTGTCATTTTTGCCATCTTCCGCTGATGTTTTCTTCGCTGTAGTCCACCAAGCCAACGGTAACAAGGCTGGCTGGTCTGCTCAACAATCAGACGAAATAAGTTCGGAATCTATTGAGCGATTTGGGATTAAGGTGTCAATCGCTATACAAATTTTGTTTCATTTCTGTATCAATATTTTTCATTCATGTCGCAGTTCAGCTGTTTATGTGCACAAAATTCCGTTTTTTAGTCTTGTTTGCTAATGTTTTTGGCAGTTTTCACTGAAAATAAGTGTAATTTTGCATTGCAGTCGAAACGACGGCTAACACAAAAAATCAATTATATTATCCTCTCCTGATTCTAAAGAAACATTGGCTTCAGGAGAGCTTTTAAGAATAAAAAATATCATCATGATCAAAATGATTGTTTAGATAGATTGTATTTATAAAAGGTAAAGTTTTAGATCCCAAGTGTGGGTGTAATAAAAGTCTGACATGTGTAATGCCGGACTTTTATTGTAATTGTTGGTGTCGTCTTTTATCGGGTCATTTCTTTTAGCTTCGTTACTTTGTTCACAGACAAAAGCTGTCAGATGGATAAATATTGCATTATTAATTTGGTTCGTTCATCTTAAAGTTGTAAATTTGCATATTCAAATTAACTGTGCCCGGTTGTATCGGGCATAAACATTATTATATTATTATGGTTAATATTACATTCCCAGACGGTTCTGTCCGTGAATTCGAACAGGGTGTGACTGGTTTTCAAATTGCAGAGAGCATTTCGCCTGCTCTTGCACGCAACGTTGTAAGTTGCTCTGTCAATGGCGAAACTGTTGAATTGAACAGGCCTATCACCGAAGATGCCACCGTGGCTCTCTATCGTTTCGATGATGAAGAAGGCAAGCATGCTTTCTGGCACACTTCTGCACACCTTCTTGCAGAAGCGTTGCAGGAACTATATCCTGGTATACAATTTGGATTCGGTCCAGCCGTGGAAGCCGGATTCTTCTATGACGTGCTTCTTCCTGATGGAGAGCAGATAAAGGAAGGTGACTTCCCGAAAATAGAACAGAAGATGATGGAACTTGCTAAACTTGATGAGCCGGTGGTTCGTAAGTCTATAAGTAAGGCAGATTCATTGGCTTTTTTTGGTGAGACTGGTCAGAGATATAAATGTGAACATATAGATCAGGACCTCGAGGATGGCTCAATCACAACCTACACTCAGGGTAATTTCACAGACCTTTGTAAAGGTCCGCACCTTGTTTCCACTGGCATAATCAAGGCTGTAAAGCTGACATCCATTGCCGGCGCTTTCTGGCGTGGCGATGCTTCCAAGGCACAATTACAGCGTCTATACGGCATATCTTTTCCTAAGAAAAAGATGCTCGACGAGTATCTCGTTATGTTAGAAGAAGCAAAGAAACGCGACCATCGTAAGATTGGTAAGGAGATGGAACTCTTTATGTTCTCCGACCGCGTAGGTAAGGGTCTCCCAATTTGGTTGCCAAAAGGTACAGATTTGCGCCTGCGTCTTCAAGAGATGTTGCGTAAGATTCAGAAACGCTTTGGCTATCAAGAAGTTATAACTCCACATATAGGTTCTAAGAATCTCTACGTTACATCCGGTCACTGGGCGCATTATGGTAAAGATTCCTTCCAGCCAATACAGACACCGGAGGAAGATGAGCTTTACATGCTTAAGCCAATGAACTGTCCTCACCACTGTGAGGTGTTCGCATCTAAGCCGCGTTCTTATAAAGAACTGCCATTCCGCTGTGCTGAGTTCGGAACAGTGTATCGTTATGAGCAGAGCGGAGAACTTCATGGACTGACCCGTGTTCGTTCGTTTACTCAAGATGATGCGCATATCTTCTGCCGTCAGGATCAAGTGAAGGGTGAGTTCCTTCGCGTTCTTGACATCATTCAGGCAGTATTCTCTATCTTTGGCTTTAACGACAAGCAAGTGGAATTCCAGATTTCTTTGCGTGATCCAAAGAACACCGAGAAATATATTGGTTCTGATGAAATGTGGAATGAAGCAGAACAAGCCATAATCGATGCTTGTGCGGAGCGTGGTCTTGATGCACGCAAGGAAACAGGCGAGGCGGCGTTCTACGGCCCTAAGCTCGACTGTATGGTTCGCGATGCTATCGGTCGCCGTTGGCAATTGGGAACAATACAGGTTGACTATAACCTGCCACAGCGATTCAAACTCGAGTACACGGCAGAGGACAACTCTAAGCAGACCCCAGTTATGGTTCATCGTGCGCCATTCGGTTCATTGGAACGATTCGTTGCAGTACTCATTGAGCATACAGCTGGTCACTTCCCACTCTGGCTCACACCAGATCAGGTGGCAATCCTCCCTATTTCTGAAAAATACAATGATTATGCCCGAAAGGTGCAGGCAACATTCGAAGAACAGGATGTTCGTGCTTTCGTTGACGACCGTAACGAGAAGATCGGTCGTAAGATTCGTGATAATGAACTAAAGCGTGTTCCTTACATGGTCATAGTCGGCGAGAAAGAAGAAGCCGAAGGACTTGTTTCAATGCGTCAGCAGGGCGGTGGCGAACAGGCAACGATGACTGTTGCTGATTTTGCGAAACGAATCAACGATGAGGTTGCAAAACAACTTGAGGCTACGAATATCTCTCCATGCGATTGAGCAAGCAACTGAAGAGCTTTTATATAATATCACTTTAGTTAAATAAAATTAAAGGAACGTAAGTATCGGGTGCAAATGTTAATACTCTTCTGAAAAGTTTGTAACTTTGCATCCGATTTCATTTAAGGACGCGTTATGCCCTAATGTAAAACATTTAAAACTTATTGATGAAGAACGACAACAATAAATTGAAAAATCAGTACCGTGTGAATGAACAGATTCGCGTAAGAGAGGTACGTATAGTAGGTGATGAAGGTGCTACAGTGATGTCCACCCGTGATGCTTTGGACCTTGCGCGTCAGCAGGGTGTCGATCTTGTAGAGATCTCTCCAAATGCACAGCCTCCTGTTTGTCGTATCATTGATTATTCTAAGTTCCTCTACCAGCAGAAGAAACATCAGAAAGAAATGAAACAGAAGCAGGTAAAGGTGGAAGTTAAGGAAATCCGTTTCGGTCCACAGACAGATGAGCATGACTACGCTTTCAAACTCAAGCATGCCAAGGAGTTTCTTGAGGATGGCAACAAAGTACGTGCATACGTATTCTTCCGTGGTCGTTCAATTCTTTTCAAGGAACAAGGTGAAGTTCTCCTCCTTCGTTTTGCAAACGACCTTGAGGAGTTCGGTAAGGTAGAGCAGCTGCCAAAGCTTGAGGGCAAGAAGATGTTCCTTTATATGGCTCCAAAGAAGACTGGTCAAACAAAGAAAAGTCAGCAGAAAATGGACCGCGAGAAGCGCGAGGCTGAAGCAAAGGAGAAATCCTCTGCAGAGGCACAACAGAGAGCAGCTGACAATGCTCTTGGCAATGTCAAGGGTGCTGATGCGCTGAAGAACCTGAAGTTTGAAGAGGAATAGAACGCTATTCCGATAAGTTTCATCTCATGACCATACCTTATATATAAGAAATAAAAACAAAAGACGTGCTGCGCGTTGGTATTGCGTTGCCGTCTACCTCAGACCTGCTGGAAGTATTCCTTTTGGAATTTTAGTTGTGTCAAGAGGTCGTACTTTAATAATAACACTTTAATTTTTAACAAAATGCCAAAAGTAAAGACTAATTCCGGTGCAAAGAAGCGTTTCAGCTTCACCGGTACAGGTAAGATTAAGCGTCGTCACGCTTTCCACAGTCACATCCTGACTAAGAAGACAAAGAAGCAGAAGAGAAACCTCGTTGGTACAACTTTAGTTGATCAAAGCAATGTAAAGCAGGTTCGCGACCTCCTTTGTCTGCGTTAATTAACCCTATTGTTTAACATTTAAAGAAGAAAGAAAAACTATGCCAAGAAGTGTGAATCATGTTGCCTCAAAGGCAAGGAGAACTCGTATTCTGAAGTTAACCAAGGGTTATTTCGGCGCTCGTAAGAACGTTTGGACTGTAGCCAAGAATACTTGGGAGAAAGGTTTGACCTACGCATACCGCGATCGTCGTAACAAGAAGCGCAACTTCCGCGCTCTGTGGATTCAGCGTATTAATGCTGCGGCTCGTATAGAAGGAATGAGCTACTCACAGTTCATGGGTGCTCTCCACAAAGCAGGTATCGAGATTAACCGTAAGGTTCTCGCTGACCTTGCAGTGAACAACCCTGCAGCTTTTTCTGCTATCGTAGCTAAAGTAAAGTAAGAATCAATCTTACCAAAAGATAAAGAGTGATATCCTTTCGGGTGTCACTCTTTTTATTTTCATCGATTTGAACTACGATTCGTTAACCCAAAACTGTAAAATAATCGGAATATCTATACTCTGTGCAGACACAGAGAAAATGTCTTTGTAATCATTTGATACACAGTTTGTTGTGAAACCGCCGTTTTCAGCGTCAAGAACCGTCGGTTTTAGACGCAAGAAAGGGCGGTTCTTGAGCCAAGAAACGGCGCTTCTTGAATTTCATTCCTGCACTTATTGTTTTTCAGGGTGCAGATTGTTGTAATTTATTACTGCTTTTGGACTTAAGAATCTCTTTAAAGATAACCCCAAAACGGTCAATAGACCTCGGTGCCGTTTTATTATCAAAGAAAATGAGCTTTCCTGCTTCTTTCGCCCGCTTGTGTGGCATCTTACCTGCCTTATTACCTTGCCGTAGCCCGCTACGCCCACGGTAACAAGACTAATCTGCTCAACAATCAAACGAAATCAGGCAAGGAATCTATTGACCGATTGCCTCTATAAAACAGTGTAGACCACCAGTTTTTATTCTACTGGTGTAAAAGGAGGTTTATATATGTTTGTGATAAAGAGATAGACGCGTTACGCCTTGACTGTCTTATTAACGAGATACACACCGACAAATATCAGCAGTGAGCCGATTATTGTCGGTGTTGTTATCGCTGCTACACCTATTATTACAGAGAATACCGCTGCCACGACCGGCTGTAGGTAGTTGTATATCGCGATGGCAGTAGGGGATAGTCCGCGCTGACCGACAGGCAGAAAGAGATAAGCGATGAATGTGCCGAATACGACAACGTAGCCGGCTTCTACGAGTACCTTCATAGGTATAACGTCCCAGGTAGTGTTGATGATTGAAGGTGCTGATATTACTGTCATTACAACTGCTGAAATAGTGAACAGCCATTTCATCAATGTGAACGGCGAATACTTGCGCGTGAGGAATGCGTATTTCACCATGTATATCGCTCCGAACACCTGTGATAGTATGCAGATAATATTACCAAGAACAGGATTGCTCACATTCAACGCCTCGTCGGTCTTGCCACCGAGAATGAACACAAGCATTCCGGCAAATCCGAACACCACGCCGAGAATCTTTGCCCAGCCCGGGCGCTGGCTCCAGAGAAGCCATACGAGCAAAAGAGTGAAGAAAGGACTTGTTGAACACATCACTGTGGCGTCGACAGGCGATGTCATTGACATTCCAAATACGATGCACATCTGGTTTGCACAGATTATCAGTAGTGAAGCAATGATAAGCGACAGATAGTCTTTCCTTTCTATTGTCTCCTTTGGGGCGACGCTCTTCGGCAATACCATTCCGCCAATCCAGAACAGCACGGCAGCTCCTATGATTCGTATACCGGTAAGCGCCAGCGGAGAGATGTCGGGTGAGTTAAGCACTTCCTTGCCGATAGGTGACATCAAGCCCCATATCACATTGGCGGCAATCATGGCAATGTGACCAATGATAATTTCTTTGTTTTTCATTTTATGTTATCCTATTTATTTTGGGTTATTGTCATTTCACACCTTTCATTGACAGACTTATGCGCTTCCTCGCGTTGTCTACCTCCATGACACGCACCTTCACGTGCTGATGCAGATGCACCACCTCGTTCGGATCTTTAACGAACCCGTCGGCGAGTTGCGAAATGTGTACAAGCCCGTCCTGATGAACGCCAATATCTATAAAGGCACCGAAGTTGGTGATGTTGGTGACGATGCCCGGAAGAATCATGCCCTGTATGAGGTCAGCAGGGGTCTTTACGTTAGGGTCGAACTCAAACACCTCAATCCTCTGGCGTGGGTCGCGACCGGGCTTTTCAAGTTCCTTTAGGATGTCGTTTATAGTCGGCAGACCTATATCGCCACTGATATAACGCTTGGCGTCGATATTCTTCCTTTTCTCTGCCGATGCCATAAGTTCCGCAACGCTGCAGTTCTGGTCTTTAGCCATTTGCTCCACGATATGATATGACTCAGGATGTACGGCGCTGTTGTCGAGCGGGTTCTTTCCACCGCCAATGCGCAAGAACCCTGCACATTGCAAATATGCTACAGGACCGAGGCGAGGAACTTTCTTCAATTCACTTCGCGCTTTGAAAGGTCCGTTCGTTTTTCTGTATTCCACGATGTTCTTTCCGAGTGCTGCTCCAAGCCCGGAGACGTAGGTAAGCAGATGCTGTGAGGCGGTGTTTACATCCACTCCGACCATATTCACGCAACTCTCAACCGTCTGGTCAAGACTTTTCTTGAGTTTAGCCTGGTCTACATCGTGCTGATATTGACCGACACCAATGCTCTTTGGGGTTATCTTCACGAGTTCTGCAAGTGGGTCCATCAGCCGACGTCCTATGCTTACGGCTCCTCTCACCGTCACGTCCTTGTCGGGAAACTCCTCGCGCGCAGCCTCTGATGCAGAGTAAACGGATGCTCCGTCCTCACTTACCACAAAAACATCTATATTGCGTTCAAACTCTAAAGACTTGATATAATCCGTTGTCTCGCGTGATGCTGTTCCGTTGCCAATGGCAAATGCCTCAGTCTTATAGTCGCGGACAAGTTTCATTAATATCTCTCCACCTTGACGGTTCGACAAGTATAGGACTGTGTGGTGAAGCAAATTGCCTTGTGCATCAAGGCATACGACCTTGCATCCGGTGCGGAATCCCGGGTCAATGCCTATGACCCGCTTCTGACCAAGCGGTGCAGACAGCAGCAACTGGCGCAGATTCTCGGCGAACACTTTTATCGCCTCCTCGTCAGCTTTATCCTTTGATATGGCAGCAAACTCTGTTTCTATGGACGGCGCAAGCAGGCGCTTGAACGAATCGTCGACAGCCTCTTCGACCAGTGTCGTGCTGTCGTTGTCGCCACGCATAAAGATACGGTCGAGCCGTTCTATACATTGCTCTTCGTCAGCGGTTATACTTACTCGAAGAATACCTTCGTTCTCACCTCTGCGCATGGCAAGCAGACGGTGCGATGAACATCGCTTCAGGGGCTCTGACCAATCAAAATAATCGGAGTATTTCTGCGCTTCCTCAAGGTCTTTCTTTGTCTTTATAACTTTAGATGTAATCATTGCAGTGTGTGAAAAGACGTTTCTCATCTGCTGTCGTGAGCGTTGATCCTCGCTTATCATTTCTGCTATGATGTCTTGAGCGCCTTTTATTGCAGCTTCAACATCCTTTATGTCGCCTTTCACGTATCGTTCTGCCGCTTTCTTCGGGTTGTTTTCGCGCTGCATGAGCAGTAGAGTGGCAAGCGGTTCAAGTCCTGCCTCTCGTGCAACCTGAGCTCTTGTGCGGCGTTTAGGCTTATAAGGTAGGTATAAATCCTCCAGTTCTGTGCTGCTCCAAAGTGCAAGAATTTTTCCCTTTAACTCTGGAGTCATTTTGTCCTGGTCCTCAATTGTCTTGATGATTGTATCCTTTCGTTTCTGTAACTCCGAAAGTTTCTCGTTCATATTGCTTATCTCTGCTATCCGAACCTCGTCGAGATTGCCTGTGCGCTCTTTGCGATAACGGCTTATGAACGGTATTGTGCACCCCTCGTTAAGCAGTTCGAGGGTGTTGTCGACGCTGCGCTCCGGGATATTGAGCGATTTCGCTATATGTTGCGTAAAACTATTCATTTCGTGGTATATTGCTATTTTGAAGTGCAAAAGTAACTAAAATCTTTGATTCTTTCAAATAATTCCGCTAACTTTGTATCTTAAATTATGGTATCAATAGACAATTTATCTGTAGAATTTTCTGCCATTCCGCTTTTCGAAGATGTGAGTTTTGTCATCAACGACCGTGACCGTATTGCATTGGTAGGAAAGAATGGAGCAGGCAAGTCTACAATGCTCAAAATATTATGTGGCATCCAACATGCCACATCAGGTACAGTTTCTGTACCTAATGACATCACTATCGGCTATCTTCCTCAGGTTATGAAACTGCAAGATGATACGACCGTTGCGGAAGAAGCTTATAAGGCTTTCTCTGACATTGCCGACATTGAGGCGAAGGTCAAGAGGCTTGAAAAGGCACTTGGCGAGCGTACCGACTATGACAGTGACGAGTATATGCTTCTTGTTGATAAGTTCACTGCCGCCCATGACCGTTATATGATGATGGGAGCAGACAACAAAGAGGCGGAGATGGAGCGCACGCTTGTGGGTTTGGGCTTTGCTCGTTCGGATTTCAACCGTCCTACGTGCGAGTTTTCCGGGGGCTGGCGCATGAGAATAGAACTCGCAAAGATTCTGTTGCGTAAGCCTGATGTGCTGTTGCTCGATGAGCCTACCAATCATCTGGATATAGAGAGTATACAATGGCTTGAGCAGTTTCTTATTCAGAGTGCAAAGGCAGTAGTGCTTGTCAGCCATGACCGTGCGTTTATAAATAACGTCACTAACCGCACGCTTGAGATAAGTTGCCGTAAGGTAATCGACTATAAGGTAAAGTACGATGAGTATGTTAAACTCCGTGTGGAGCGTCGTGAACAACAGATGCGGGCATACGAAAACCAGCAGAAAGAGATTGCTGACACCAAAGCCTTCATAGAACGATTCCGTTATCAGGCTACGAAGGCGGTACAGGTGCAGCAGAGAATACGTCAGTTGGAAAAGATAGTTCCTGTCGAGATTGATGAGATTGACACATCCGCCCTTCGCCTGAAGTTCCCGCCATGTCTGCGTTCAGGAGATTATCCCATCATCTGCGAGGATGTGGAGAAAAGCTATGGCGAGCATAACGTGTTCCACGATGTCAACTTTATCATCAAGCGAGGCGAGAAGGTAGCCTTTGTCGGTAAGAACGGCGAAGGGAAATCAACACTTATAAAGTGCATTATGAACGAGATCCCGTACAATGGAAAGCTAAAGTTAGGGCACAACGTTCAGGTGGGTTACTTCGCTCAGAATCAGGCACAGCTGCTTGACGAAAGACTTACTGTGTTCCAGACAATAGATAATGTTGCCACGGGTGATGTGCGGTTGAGAATCAATGATATCCTCGGAGCATTTATGTTCGGTGGTGAAGCTTCTGAAAAAAGCGTAAAGGTGCTTAGTGGTGGCGAGCGAAGTCGACTGGCAATGATCAAACTTTTGCTTGAACCTGTTAACCTCTTAATCCTCGATGAGCCGACAAACCACCTCGATATGCAGTCGAAAGATGTGCTGAAAGAGGCTATACGCGCCTTTGACGGCACAGCAATCATAGTCAGCCACGACCGAGAATTTCTTGATGGACTTGTAGATAAGGTCTATGAATTTGGAGGAGGACGCATTCGCGAACACCTTGGAGGTATCTACGCATTCCTCGAACACCATAAGATTGAGACACTCGAGATGCTCAATGCACCGACAGTACAGCAAAAGGCAGAGCCTAAACCTGTGAAACAGTCAGCATCAGCGCTCGAATATGCAGAGCGCAAAGAGGTGCAGAAAAAAATTACGCGCCTTGAGAAATCCGTAAAGCAGAGTGAAGAGAAGATAGAGAAATGGGAGGCACGCATACATGAACTTGACACGATCCTGTCTGATTCTGCCAATGCTTCTGATATGGATATAATCAATGAATACACTGATATCCGCCGACTGCTCGATGACGAGGAGCTACGATGGACGTCGCTATGTATGGAATTGGAAGAAGAAAATTGCAAACTAAAATAACAGTTATGAAAAAACAGATTATTACTATGGCTTTAATGGCTATGACAATGATGCCTGCAATGGCGCAGAACAAGTCTGGACTGCCTACCCAGAACTGGGATAAGAGCGTCCGTGCACAGGATGATTTCTATCAGTATGCTTGCGGAGGATGGATGAAGAACAATCCTCTTCCTGCCGCTTATTCGCGATTCGGTTCTTTTGATCGGCTGTCGCTTGACAACAATAAGCGCATCAATTCCATACTTACAGAACTTCAGAAAGGCAAGTATACAAAGGGAACTCTTGAGCAGAAGATAAGCGACCTTTATAAACTCGCAATGGACTCTGTGCGTCGCAATGCAGAAGGTGTAAAGCCTGTCCTCCCTTATCTCGTTGAGATGGAGGCTTGTTGCGACAAGTCTTCACTGCAGGCTCTGCAACTGAAATATGCTCCTTTCGGTTTTGGTCTGCCTTTTGGTGCCGGTTTCGGTGCTGACGAGAAAGATTCAAAAAACAATATCATGAATGTATATCAGGGTGGTTTGACACTTGGTCAGAAGGAATACTACATTGACAACGACGATGCAACGACAAAGATCCGCGAAGAGTACAAGAAATACGTAGTCCGTATGTTCCGGCTTTTCGGCTTCTCATGGGGCGAGGCAACTGCAAAGATGGAGGCTATCATGCGCATCGAGACTCAGTATGCTATTGCTTCAAAGAGCAAAACCGAACTTCGTGATGTAGAAAAGAATTACAACAAGATGTCACTCTCTGATTTCGAGAAAAATTATCCTAACCTTCGATTCACACAGATTGAGAATGCAGAAGGCGTGAAAACAGAGTACATACAGAATCTCGTCGTTGGTCAGCCGGAGTTTCTGGCTGCTGCTGATAAGGTCGTTGCGATGATGACAGCCGATGAACTGCGTGCCGTAATGGAGTGGGATGTCATTAATGGTTCTACTTCTTTGTTGAGCGATGAGGTTGCATCTGTTGCTTTCGATTTCTATGGAAAGATAATTAGTGGTCGCAAACAGGACTACGAGCGTTGGAAGAAAGCGACTTCTATGGTTGAGAGCGTACTCGGTCAGGCGCTTGGTAAGATGTATTGCGAGCGTTATTTCCCAGAGTCAAGCAAGACAAGGATGAAGACTCTCGTTGCAAATCTGCAGACATCACTCGGCGAACGCATCATGGCTCAGGAGTGGATGAGTGAAGACACAAAGAAAGCCGCACTTGATAAACTGTCTACTTTCTACGTAAAGATCGGATATCCTGATAAATGGAAGGATATGAGCGGCCTGCAGATAGATCCTGCAAAGTCTCTTTATGAGAATATCATTGCAGCCCGTCTGTTCCGCCATCAACAGCGTATAGAAGAGACAGCCGGTAAGCCTGTTGATCGTGATGAGTGGCACATGACCCCTCAGACGGTGAATGCATATTACAACCCAACCACCAACGAGATCTGTTTCCCTGCCGGTATTCTGCAGAAGCCATTCTTCGACCCACAGGCTGACGATGCTTTCAACTATGGTGCTATTGGAGTTGTTATCGGACATGAGATGACTCACGGTTTTGACGACCAAGGTTCACACTACGACAAGGACGGAAATATGTCTGAATGGTGGAAGGCTGAAGATGTCAAGAACTTCAAAGATATAACCAGTGAGTATGCCAACTGGTTCTCACGCATAAAGGTTCTGCCTGACCTGAACGCTAACGGTAAGATGACACTTGGCGAGAACCTTGCCGACCACGGCGGTCTGGAAGTATCTTACAATGCTTATAAGAACGCTACAAAGAATGCTCCGTTGAAGATCATCGACGGTCATACAGGCGATCAGCGCTTCTTCCTTGCCTATGCCGGCGTATGGGGTCAGAACATCACCGAGGCTGAAATCCGCAACCGTACCCGTTCAGACGTTCATGCACTGGGCAAGTGGCGTGTCAACGGAGCACTGCCTCATATCAATGCCTGGTATGAAGCGTTTGGTGTAAAGGAGGGCGACAAGTTGTTCATTCCTGTATCAGAGCGCCTCAAACTCTGGTAATACATACGCAAAAAGAATAACCAACCATTAGTATAATAACGTAATAATGCCGTTAAGACTTCCTGATAGATTACCTGCAATAGAGTTGCTTAAGAAAGAGAATATCTTCGTGATGGACCGTACTCGTGCCCATCATCAGGATATTCGCCCGCTCAAGATAGTCATACTCAATCTTATGCCTATAAAGATTACGACAGAGACAGACCTTGTGCGAATACTTTCAAATACGCCTCTTCAGTTGGACATCACATTCATGAAACTGAAATCGCACACTCCGAAGAACACTCCTATAGAGCACATGATGATGTTCTACAAGGATTTTGAGGCGCTGAAAACCTCTAATTTCGACGGAATGATTATCACAGGAGCACCTCTTGAGATGATTGACTATCAGGAAGTCACTTTCTGGGACGAGATAGTTGATATCTTCGAGTGGGCAAAAAAACATGTCACCAGTACGTTATATATCTGCTGGGCGGCTCAGGCTGGATTATTCTATCATCATGGCGTGCCTAAATATCCGCTGCCAGTGAAGAAATTCGGCATCTTTCCCCAATATCCTTTAAAGCCTTACGAACCTATATTCCGCGGTTTCGACGATGTCTTTATGATGCCTCATAGTCGTCATACAGAGATTCGTCGTGAGGACATTGATGACAATCCCGACCTTGTAGCACTTGCCGACTCGCAAGATTCCGGTCTCAGCATCATCATGGCGCGTGGTGGCAGGGAGTTCTTTGTCACGGGACATCTGGAATATTCGCCAAATACTCTCGACACCGAGTATCGTCGCGATTTAGGGAAACGCGATGATGTGGCAATGCCGGTCAACTATTACAAGGACGACGACCCGTCAAAGCCACCTATGTGTACATGGCGTTCTGCCGCTGATTTGTTCTACAATAACTGGATCAACTATTACGTCTACCAGCAGACACCATTTAATATTAAAGAGATAAAGTAAGTCACGTCACATGAGAAAACTTGAACTTCTGGCTCCAGCCAAGAACCTTGAATGTGGTAAAGCCGCGATAGATTGTGGTGCAGATGCAGTATATATCGGAGCCCCGAAGTTCGGAGCCCGTCAGGCTGCCGGCAATTCACTCGATGATATCAGTGAGCTAACGGCTTATGCCCATCAGTTTGGAGTGAAGGTTTTTGTGACGCTTAATACCATTATCTACAACGACGAGCTTGACGAGTGTAAGTCACTGCTGACTGATGTTATAAAAATCGGTGTAGATGCCATTCTTGTTCAAGACATGGCACTTGTCGATTATATGCACGAATTGGGTAGAACATCAGGGATAAAGACCCTTCTGCACGCTTCCACGCAGACCGACAACCGCAACAAAGAGAAGGTCGGATATCTTCGTTCTTTGGGTTTTTCACGTGTGGTGCTTGCCCGCGAGCTGTCACTTGACGAGATTCGCGATATTCATGAGGCTTATCCTGACATGGAACTCGAAGCATTCGTACACGGTGCGCTATGTGTGAGCTACAGTGGTGCGTGCAATGTTTCGGAGTATTGCTTCGGACGCAGCGCCAACAGAGGCGAGTGTGCTCATTTCTGCAGAATGAAATTCGATCTTATTGACGCTGACGGAAATGAGATAGAGCATCAGCGTTATCTCTTGTCGCTAAAGGATATGTGCCAGATTGACCGTCTTGAGCAGATGGCTGACGCAGGTGTCGTGTCGTTCAAGATAGAGGGACGACTCAAAGACATCGCTTATGTTAAGAATGTCGTTGCCGCTTATAGTCAACGACTTGATGAGCTATGTCAGAAACGCCCTACGGATTACTGTCGTGTTTCCTTAGGAAAAAGTTTCCCCGCATTTACGCCCGACCTTGCCAAGACTTTCAACCGTGGCTATACGCATTACTTTCTCGACGGACGGACCCATGACATATTCTCGCCCGACACGCCTAAAGCAATGGGTGAGTTCGTTGGAAAAGTGAAGGAAATACGTGGTCGTTCGTTCACTGTGGCTGGCGTGGCAAGCTTCGCCAATGGCGACGGACTGTGTTTCATAAATGCAAAGAAAGAATTAGAAGGATTCCGTGTGAATAGAGTGGAGGGCAACCGTCTCTTTCCGCTGACAATGCCCGAAGGACTTCGGCACGGCATTTCATTGTATCGAAACAATGATGTTGCCTTCGACAAGGAACTGGCACGGCAGGGTACAGAGCGCCGTATTCCTATACGACTTACATTCGCAAAGACCACGGACGGGTTTGTTCTGTCAGCTGCTGGGAATGGTATAGAGACGGCAAAAGCAACCGCCGTATTCGAACATCAGAAAGCTCAACGTTCTCAACGCGACAATATCATACGCCAGTTGTCGAAATGGGGTGATTCGATCTTTGAGATAGAAGGTCTTGACATCGAAGACTCCGCCGACGAATGTTTCATTCCTTCGAGCGTGCTTTCTTCGCTCCGTCAGGAGCTCGCCGCTGCGATACGTTTGTCGGTGCCTGCAAAGGAAACGGTGGGCGTGATGGTTGCAAGTGAAAAGCCAACCGGCATAACCGCAGCAAAATACAGTTTCGACTTCAAGAATATTTCCAACAGCGCATCACGTCGCTTCTATGAGCAACGTGGCGATGCACCTTTGCTCACAGCCCTCGAGGTGGATAGAAAGAATTTCAACCTACCTCTGATGCAGTGTCGCCACTGCCTTCGCTTCTCGTCAGGCTACTGCGTGAAGCATGGTGGACGCAAACCTGAATGGAAAGAGCCTCTCTCGCTTCGTCTTGGCGACGGCAGGGTATTTCCTCTGGAGTTTGATTGTAAGAATTGCCAGATGAATGTCTTGGCAGAAGTCAGAAAGTAGCAACGTCAAATTTACACCTTATTAATATGAAGCGTCTTGTCTGGATAGTTTGTTCAATGGTGCTTGTCTTCGTGCTTGCCGGCTGTTATGGCAAGCCTACAGCCAAGCAGGGAGCATCAGTTGACTACACTGAGCATCAGTTGGACTCGCTGGCTTTTCAGACCACACATCATTACACAAACAATTATAACTTCGTCGTCAGTGCCGACTCTCTTGAACTGTTGAGCCAGCAACCGGAGGAGATGCTGAACGATATGATGGTCGACACGTTTGCATTGAAGAAGCATAGCCGTGTTGTTGTGGCTGACATTCGTATTATCCCTACCGACAGCATCGATTCTGTTTGGATTCAACTGGCAAAAGATCAGGAGACATTCGGCTGGATACACGAATCGGAGATGCTCAAGAAAGTAGTGCCCGACGACCCGATATCACAGTTTATCATGATTTTCTCCGATGTACATCTGATCATCTTCCTTATATTCTTCATACTCATTCTTTCGGTTTATATCATACGAAAGATAGGTCGTGAACGAGTGCCAATGGTGCATTTCAATGACATTGACACCTTCTATCCGGCACTGTTGTGCATCACCGTGGCATGCTCCGCTACCTTGTATGCCACCATTCAGCATTTCGAACCTGATATGTGGCGTCATTTCTATTATCATCCCACACTTAATCCATTCTCCGTTCCGCTGATATTAAGCCTGTTTCTCAGTTCTGTTTGGGCGGTTGTGCTTATCGGAATAGCTGCAGTTGACGGCGTACGGCAGAGTCTGCCCTGGGAAGAAGCGATATTGTATCTTGGCGGAACAGGAGCTGTATGCGCGCTAAACTACGTGCTGTTCTCCATTACTACGCTTTATTATGTGGGCTATGTCCTGCTTGTGGTGTATATAGTATTTGCCGTCCGCCAGTTTATCAGACATAGCTTCACACATTATCAATGTGGCAAATGCGGTAAACTGCTGAGACGTAAAGGACGTTGTCCGCATTGCGGGACAATGAACTATTAGTCATGGTAGTTGGTCCCTACGCAACATGGCACTGTCGCGATGCTTCATTATGAGTCTTTTGCAGAGGATAAAATGTAAATTATATTTCCTTGAATAAGCATATATCCATCGCAGTAAAACAGCCCCTTTTTGAGCGTTTCTATGTATGCTGAAACACATTGTTATGGAATGAATTTCAAGAAGCGCCGTTTCTTGACTCAAGAACCGCCCTTTCTTGCCCCTAAAACCGCCGTTTTTAGCGCCAAGAAACGGCGGTTTTATAACGTCCTGATTACCAAATGGTTATAGATGAAGAATGATTCTTTCGGCAGTCTGCGTCGTTGTTTGTGTTTGATTCTGCAGTTTTGTAAAATAAAAATATACTTATTCTCGATAGGCATAAGCAGTTTTTTTCGGTCGTAACAGCCTTTCTGTGCTCCGTAAAAACATGTACGTATGGAAATTTGCCTCTTTGAAATTTGCTCATATCGTCTATTTGTAGTACCTTTGTCGAGGAAATGGAAAACAACAGTAATAAAAACGCAGATATTATGAAACCAACATTGTTTCTCCTTGCTGCAGGTATGGGAAGCCGTTATGGCGGTTTGAAGCAGCTTGACACACTTGGACCTCATGGCGAGGCTATCATGGACTATAGTATATACGATGCTATCCAGGCAGGATTCGGTAAGATAGTATGGGTAATACGCAGAGATTTCGAAGAGCAGTTCCGTACTCAGATTCTTGCAAAATACGAGGGACATGTGCCATGCGAACTTTGTTTTCAAAGTATCGATGCCCTGCCGGAAGGTTTTACTGTACCGGAAGGTCGTGAGAAACCTTGGGGCACGAACCATGCCGTTCTTATGGGCAAGGACTGCATTAAAGAGCCATTCGCTGTTCTAAACTGCGACGATTTCTATGATCGTGATGCTTTCAAGGTGATGGGCAAGTATCTCAGCGAGCTGCCGGAGGGTTCAAAGGGCAAGTATGCTATGGTAGGATTCCGTGTGGACAATACGCTCTCGGAGAGCGGTACTGTAAGCCGTGGCGTATGCGAGAATGACGAGAAGACACATTTACTTACTTCTATTGTAGAGCGCACGAAGATAGAACGCCGCGATGGCGTTGTTCAGTATCTCGACGAAGACGGCAAGTGGGTGAGCATACCTGACACAACACCGGTATCAATGAACTTCTGGGGGTTCACACCTGATTATTTCGATTACTCAGAGGCTTACTTCAAAGCGTTCCTGTCCGATCCTAAGAATCAGGCAAACCTTAAGTCAGAGTTCTTCATTCCTCTCATGGTCGACCACTTAATCAAAACAGGTGAGGCTACATGTGAAGTTCTTGACACAACCTCAAAATGGTTTGGAGTGACTTATCCGGAAGATCGTCCTGAAGTAGTTGCAAAGCTTGCAAAGCTACACGAAGACGGACAATATCCGGAGAAGATGTTCTAAAACATAACCTTCAGTCTATATATGAATATTGATATATTGAGTCCTGAGCAGAAAGACACTCTGCTCGGGATTTTAAATACTACGAAAAAAGCCGTTGTCGTCACTCATAAAAGTCCTGACGGCGATGCCCTTGGCTCATCCTTGTCATGGACGGAATTCATAAGAAAGTGTTATGATATCGACACTACGGTCATTATTCCCGATCAGTATCCTGATTTCCTGAAGTGGTTGCCTGACTCTGATAAGTTAGTCCGCTACGACAAGCATCCTGACGAAGTGCTGAAAGCACTCGATGAGGCAGACACCATATTCTGTCTCGACATGAATGTGGCAAGTCGTGTCTGCGAGCTTGAGGAACCTCTGCTGGCGGCAAAAGCACGTAAGGTGATGATTGATCATCACTTAGAACCTGATTTGGACGTCGTTCTTGGTGTCTCTGAACCAGAGATGAGCTCTACGAGCGAAATTGTGTTCCGCATCGTATATCAGATTGGAGGCTTTGAAGATATGGATAGAAAGTGGGCAGCTCAAGTATACTGTGGCATGATGACCGACACCGGCGGGTTCACATTCAACAGCACTCGTCCTGAGATTTACTTTATCATCAGTGAACTGTTGACGAAAGGCATTGACAAAGACAGGATTTACCGTAACGTATTCAATAACTATTCACATTGGGCAATACGTCTGCGTGGGCATCTGATGTCGCAGAAACTCAATTATATAGAGGATATGCACGCCTCTTATTTCGCCATATCAAGGATGGACATGGAGGAGTATCACTTTAGGAAAGGCGATGCCGAAGGACTTGTCAATATTCCACTATCTATTAAGGGAATGAAACTGAGCATCTCGCTTCGTGAGGACACACAGACAGACAATGTAGTATGGGTGAGCCTTCGTTCTGTCGACGACTTCCCTTGCAATGAGATGGCAGCACAGTTCTTTAATGGCGGTGGGCATAAGAATGCTTCAGGCGGACGCCTGGATTGCTCGCTCGATGAGGCTTGCAAAATAGCACGCGAGGCAATAAGAACATGGGCACACCTGCTTAAGGATTAGATAGAGGAGCACATAAGCGAGTTAAAAAATCAAAACGAAAAGCTTGAATATATAAATATGTTAGCCGTGGTATTGAGTTATCACAGTTTTTTTGTACCTTTGCAGAAAATATAAACCTATCAAAGAATGACAATGAAGAAACTGACAACGATATTTATGATAGCTCTTTGTGCATCGTATATGTTTAGCTCTTGTAACAAGTATGAGACGTATGCAGATAAGAAAAAGAAGGAAAACTCGGCTATCAACAGCTATATTGCTAAGAACAAAGTTAAGGTAATATCAGAGAAAACATTTGCAGCTCAGGGATATACCACTGATGTGACGAAGAACGAGTATGTGCTTTTCGATAGCAACGGTATATATCTTCAGATTATCCGCAAGGGATGTGGCTCGCCATTGAAGAATGGTGTGAGTGACGATATTTTGGTTCGTTTCACAGAACGTAACTTGCTCACAGATACGATTCAGGCAACAAACGATATTCTATACTTCTCTTCGCGAGTAGAAAAAATGAATGTGAAGAATACTTCCGGAACATTCACAGGCTCTTTTGATAAGACTGCATTGATGTATCAGCTATATAAAAGCCAGTCTGTGCCAGGTGGATGGCTGTTCCCGCTTACGTATGTGAATCTTGGTTTTCCCGAGAAAGACAGCGATGAGATAGCAAAGATACGTATCATTGTGCCTTCTTCGCAAGGACATGCTGTAGCTGCTCAGAGAGTTTACCCTTGTCTTTACGACCTGACATATCAGCTTCCTGGTCAATAAAATAAACATTTAATAATAATAAGATGTCACTTATTAAGTCAATTTCAGGTATACGCGGAACAATCGGTGGTCGTACCGGCGATACACTCAATCCACTTGATATTGTAAAGTTTACAACTGCTTATGCAACATTCATCCGTCGTTCCGGACATTCGCAGAGCAATACTATTGTTGTCGGACGTGATGCACGCATTTCCGGCGAAATGGTGAAGAATATTGTATGTGGAACATTGATGGGCGTTGGATATGATGTAATAAATATCGGACTTGCCACTACTCCTACTACAGAACTTGCTGTCACTATGTCTGGTGCTGCAGGTGGTATAATAATTACCGCATCACACAATCCTCGTCACTGGAATGCTCTGAAACTCCTCAACGAGAAAGGCGAGTTTCTGACGGCTGCGGATGGAGCAGAGGTACTGGCTATTGCAGAGAAAGAAGATTTTGAATATGCCGATGTTGACAGATTAGGCACATATACAGAAGACGACAGCTTTGATGCACGCCATATCGATGCCGTCATGGCGTTGAAACTCGTTGACGCAGAGGCTATCAGGGCGGCAAAGTTTAAGGTTGCTGTAGATGCAATAAATTCTGTTGGAGGTGTTATTCTCCCAAAACTGTTTGATCGTCTTGGCGTGGAATATACTTTCCTTAACGCAGAACCGACAGGCGATTTCGCACATAATCCGGAGCCGTTGGAGAGAAACCTTACGAGCATAATGGAGCTTATGCGTGGTGGAGGCTATGACCTTGGTGTCGTTGTCGACCCTGATGTTGACCGTCTGGCTTTCATCGATGAGAAAGGAAAGATGTTCGGTGAGGAATACACACTGGTCAGTGTTGCCGACTATGTACTGTCAAACACAAAGGGCAACACCGTGAGCAACCTCAGTTCTACTCGTGCACTTCGTGACGTTACTGAGAAACATGGCGGAACATACACTGCTGCAGCCGTAGGTGAGGTAAACGTAACGACAAAGATGAAGGAGGTTGGTGCTGTAATCGGCGGCGAAGGAAATGGTGGCGTCATCTATCCTGAGAGCCATTATGGTCGTGATGCTCTTGTAGGTATAGCGTTATTCCTGTCTTCAATTGCCCAGAAGAAGATTTCTGTCAGCCAGTTGCGCAAGACATATCCTGAATATTTCATAGCAAAGAACAGAATCGATCTCAAGCCGGAGACTGATATTGACGCTATACTCGCTAAGGTTAAAGAGATGTACAAGGACGAGCAGGTGAACGATATCGATGGTGTGAAGATTGATTTCCCTGACAAATGGGTACATCTTCGCAAGTCGAACACCGAACCGATCATTCGTGTCTACAGCGAGGCGGCTACAATGGAAGAAGCTGACGAGCTTGGTAAGAAGATCATGGAAGTGGTCTACAGCATGATCTGATTATGAATATGTATTCCCTATTACTTCAGGCTGAGCCGTTGGGTCTGCATCAGATTCTTCGTGAGAAGTTCGTAGAAGGAAATGCGTTCTTCATGTCGCTTGTAGCTATGACGCTCGTTTTCGGTCTGGCATTCTGTATAGAGCGTATAATATATCTTACAATGTCTGAGATAAACGCACGCAAATTCTGTGACGAACTCGACCGGCTGATTATCGCCGGAGATATTGATGGTGCGAAGGAAAAGGCGCGTTCGACAGTTGGTCCTGTTGCAAGTGTCTGTTATCAGGGATTGCTGCGTTTTCGTGAACCAACTGATTCTATAGAACGTTCCATGGAGTCGTATGCAAATGTGCAACTTGCGTTGCTGGAGAAAGGGTCGGCATGGATAAAGCTCTTCATATCAATGGCTCCGTCGCTTGGATTCTTAGGCACGGTCATTGGTATGGTCATGGCATTCGAGAATATCGAGTCGGCAGGTGACATCGGTCCTACCATTGTGGCAGAAGGTATGAAAGTTGCGTTGATAACAACAATCTTTGGTATCATATCTGCGGTCATCCTGCAGTTGTTCTACAATTATATCATTACAAAGATAGACCGCATGACTGCACAGATGGAGGAAAGTGCAGTAAGCCTGTTAGACTCTATTCAGAAGTATAAAGAAAGCAATAAGTAATAAATGGAGTTCGTCGACGTCATACTCATCATGATGTATCTCGCAATGACAGCAGCCTTAGTGACTGTGGTTTGGTCGAAGACGCGTATATGGTGGAAGACTCTTATCGGAGCAGGACTTTGCTGCACGGCAGTATCATTGGTGATATGGCTGTTGCCTGATGTGCTGGACAGCAGCAATGATGCTTTGTGGAATACTGTTGCCGATACGTTTATTGGGCTTATAACGCTAATGCTTTTGCTGATATTTAGTATTCTTATCTGGTCAATGGCTCGTCGACGATGAAGATAGGTAGAAGAAAATCAGAAGTGCCGGGGCTAAACACCACGTCAACAGCTGATATCTCATTCATGCTTTTGGTGTTTTTCCTTGTCACCACATCAATGTATGAGGCGAAAGGACTGATGCGTCATCTTCCTCCGAAAGACAAGGAAAAAGACAAGAAGGAGATTATCATAGACAAAGAAAACGTCTTTACCTTGAAGATTTCCGCCAGTGGAGAACTGTCTGTAAATGACTCCGTTGTACGTATGGAGGATTTGAAGAGCCATATGGAGAAGTTTATACTCTGGCGGGGAAAGACGCACTTATTTACAATAGACGCATCTCCTGACTGCAAGTATGAGACTTACTTCCTTTTCCAACAGCACCTCGGTGAAGCTTATTCTGAGGCGCGTCAGGCAATAGCAAAGAAGATGTTCAGACATAGTCTCGATGAGTTGACTTCTACAGACCGGGAAAAGGTTTTTATGGAATGCCCACAACGTGTGGCTGAGAACTTCCATGAGAATGAATTGCCGAATAGTAAGGAGGAAGGAGGAGCAAAATGAAACTGAAACGTCATCATCGGAATGTGCCGGATCTGCAAATGGCATCAATGCCTGACCTCATTTTCACCATCTTGTTCTTCTTTATGATTGTCACCCATATGCGTGAGGATTCCGTAAAAGTGCGTTATGAACAGCCGGTGGGAGAAAACCTTGTAAAGGTTACAAACAAGGCTTCGGCAATCAATATTTATATTGGAAGGTATGCCGACGGAACTTATCGGGTGCAGGTTGGAAATAATGTTGTGCCTATGGCAGAACTTGCGAAAGCCATACGTGCAGAGCGCGAAGCTGTTTCAATAAACCAAATGGATTATGTCTCCGCATCGCTGCTTGCTGACCGACAAGTGCCCCTCGCTTATATTAATAAAGTGAAAATGGCATTGAGAGAATGTAAGGTGTTAAAGATCACATATACAGCCACATCCACAAGCCAGGCAGTCCATACAGACAATGGAGGAACTAATATGGACAAATGAACTTGGTAGTATATGACATATAAAATTAATAACTCAATAAATCGCCGATTCTTATAAATTACCATTACTTCGCTTTAAAGTGAAAGAGGTTTATATATTGATAGGCATTATTACTATGAAACAATATTTGAATTTACTTGATCGTATTCTGACTGAAGGCGTCGTGAAGACCGATCGTACCGGTACGGGAACAAAGAGCATATTCGGCAATCAGATGCGATTCAAAATGGCAGACGGTTTCCCGTTGCTTACTACAAAGAAACTACATTTGAAATCAATAATTCACGAGCTGCTCTGGTTTCTTTCTGGCGATACGAATGTGAAGTATCTTCAGGATAATGGTGTTAGAATATGGAACGAATGGGCTGATGAAAATGGTGAGCTGGGTCCTGTATATGGACATCAGTGGCGCTCATGGCCTGACTATACAGGTGGTACTATAGACCAAATAGCGCAGGTCGTAGACCTTATAAAGAACCAACCCGACTCGCGCCGTATGCTTGTTAGTGCCTGGAATCCCGCTGAAGTCGACCAGATGGCATTGCCACCATGCCATTGTCTGTTTCAGTTTTATGTTGCCGATGGCAAATTATCGCTACAACTCTATCAGCGCTCGGCAGATACCTTCCTTGGTGTGCCGTTCAATATTGCATCCTATGCCTTGCTCCTGCAGATGATGGCACAAGTGACAGGACTTGAGTGTGGCGATTTTATCCACACCACAGGCGACACTCATCTCTATCTCAACCACATAGAACAGGCACAGCTCCAGCTCACGCGTGAGCCACGTCCGTTGCCTCACATGAAGATAAACCCTGATGTTAAGGATATCTTCTCCTTCAGATATGAGGATTTCGAGATGGAAGATTACGACCCACATCCACATATTAAAGCTACAGTATCAGTTTAACCCAAAACGGTCAATAGATTCCTAAGTGGTTTCGTTTGATTGTTGAGCAGATTAGCAGTCTTGTTACCGCGGGCGTAGTGGGCTACGTCAAGGTAATAAGGCTGGTAAGATGCCACACAAGCGGGCGAAAGCAGTAGGAAAGCTCTTGTTCTTTGATAATAAAACGACACCGCGGTCTATTGACCGTTTTGGGTTTAATCCAAATAACATAAGCAGAGACACGGTTCTCTGCTTTTTGTTATATGAAAGTTACGATTTGCTACCTTTACCTGCGATAAACCCGAATCGGTCATTAGACCGCATTTGCTTAGATTTGTTATTACCGTCA
>CAJPPF010000006.1 GCA_905372445.1 uncultured Prevotella sp.
CAACAGAATCAGGAGTATAATGTTGATGTCATTAAGTCTCTTGAATACGAATAAGACAAATCTCTCTTATAATATAACTAAAAATTCATCCATTTAAAAAGGAACAAGCCGTGACGGTCTGTTCCTTTTCTTTTTGCCTGTATGTGGTGAAAATATTGGGCTTGCGTTTAATGTTTACCGGACAGCAATAGTTTAACCCGAATCGGTCATTAGATTCCTTGACTGATTTTGTTCGATTGTTGAGCAGATGTCGGCAAGCGGACTAAAGCAGTAAGGAAGCATGACGGTAATTACAAATCTAAGCAAATGCAGTCTAATGACCGATTAGGGTTTAATACAGTTCCAAACCCACAGGACAGTGGTCGCTTCCGAGGATATCGGTGTGTATTGTAGCGTCTTTGATTCTGTCGCGCAGACGTTCCGATGCGATGAAATAGTCGATGCGCCATCCTGTGTTCTTGGCGCGTGCCTGAAAGCGGTAGCTCCACCATGAATAGGTTACAGTGTCAGGATACAGCTCGCGGAAAGTGTCGATGAATCCTCCCTTTGGCTCATCTGTTGCTTCCAGACCGAATCCTTTGCCCAGAAATCGGCTCATCATTCGTCGCTCGTCGTCAGAGAATCCGGCGTTTGTATGATTTGTCTTTGGGTTCTTCAAGTCTATATCCTCATGCGCTACATTCAGATCGCCGCAGACTATCACCGGTTTTTTTTCGTCCAGGTGACGGATATATGCCTGAAAATCCCTCTCCCAACGCATACGGTATTCAAGACGTTTCAATTCATCCTGAGAGTTTGGCGTATAGCAAGTGACGAGGTAGAAGTCGTCCATCTCGAGTGTTACTACGCGTCCTTCATGGTCATGCTCATCGATGCCTATGCCATAGGTGACGTTTAGCGGTGTATGGCGTGTGAAAATCGCTGTTCCGGAGTAGCCTTTCTTGTCGGCATAATTCCAGAAAGAATGATATCCGGGAAACGTCAGATCAAGTTGTCCTGCCTGCATCTTAGTCTCCTGAAGACAGAAGAAGTCAGCATTGAGCGTTGTGAATATATCCACGAAGCCTTTACCTACGCATGCTCTTAGACCGTTTACATTCCAGCTGATGAATTTCATGTTTGTATTATATTAATGTTAATGACTATATAATGTTTACTTTGTTTTTATGAGATTCATGAATTCCTCACGTGTCTTTGCCTGATTGAATGCTCCACTGAAAGCTGATGTGGTGGTTATGGAGTGCTGTTTCTCCACACCTCTCATCTGCATACACATGTGCTCTGCTTCGATGACAACCATTACTCCCATTGGGTTAAGGGTCTTCTGTATGCAGTCCATGATTTGTTGAGTGAGGCGTTCCTGCACTTGCAGGCGGTGACTGAAGATGTCAACAACACGTGGAATCTTGCTTAATCCGGTGATATATCCGTTTGGAATGTATGCAATGTGTGCCTTTCCGTAGAATGGCAGCATATGATGTTCGCACATTGAGAAGAAATCAATGTCCTTTACTATCACCATCTGGTTATAGTCTTCTGCGAACATCGCCTCGCGCAGAGTCTTTTCCGGATTCTTGAAATAACCTCTTGTCAGTGCTTGCATGGCTCTTGCTACACGTATTGGTGTCTTCTCGAGCCCCTCGCGTTCGGCATCTTCGCCGAGCAGTGTCAGTATCTCCTTGTAGTGAGCCGCCAGTTCTTCTGTGCCTTCTCTGAGATATTCCGGGTTGTCCATTGTCTTGAGTAATTAGTTTGTGACAGTAATCTGTCCTTTTACGATACTTGCCTGACGGTATCCCATAGCATGCACCTTGTTTAATATTGCCTGTGCCTCCTCGTAAGTGCGGTAGTTGCCCATGCGGCATATCCATCGTGGGGAATAGAAATGGCAATATACCGGCTGGTCAGGGAACAGTGTCTTTATCTGGTTGCAGATGCTCTCAGCGCGATTCTTATCATTGCGTGAGTTACTTCCTGCGAAGACCTGAACGCGATAGCCGGTGACCTTATAGGCGTTTCTCATCACCTTCTTGCTTGTATCAATGCTTGCAATGTCAATCTCATTCTCGTTATGCTCAGGCATTTTCTTTGTCATCTCCGGTGTCGCAGCAGTCTTTTCGCGAGGTTCTTCCTTGGCTGGCGTTACGGTTTTCTTTACCTGTATCACCATTGGACATGTGCCATTTACAAGCTTATCTATTTCCTGTGATTGGTGTACGGACACTGTGCCCATACCTACTTCACGCGTCTGAAGGTGGTCAAGATAGGTCTGTGCATTGATATTCAGTACACATACCGTTAGTGCTGATAAAATGAATGATCTTTTCATTGCTTTAACCTTATCCCCGCCCGTCACCTTTTAATTGCGACGGGCAGGAATTAGCGTACGTTATGTTTGATTAAAATTTCATGTTAACCCCATGCGTCGATGATGCCCTTGAAGTCAGCAGCCTTCAGTGAAGCGCCACCAATCAGACCACCGTCGATATTTGGCTTGGCGAAGAGCTCAGGAGCATTCGAAGCCTTGCAAGAACCACCGTATAGGATTGATGTCTCTGCAGCAGCCTCAGCACCGTAAACCTCAGCTACACATGAGCGGATATAAGCATGTATTTCCTCTGCCTGTTCAGCTGTTGCTGTCTTGCCCGTGCCGATAGCCCAGATTGGTTCGTAAGCGATTACGATATTCTTCCACTGCTCTGCTGTGAGGTGGAATACTGAACCGGCAAGCTCTGCATTACAAACAGCCTCCTGCTCATTAGCCTCGCGCTGCTCCAGAGACTCACCGATACAGAAGATAACCTTCAGACCGTTAGCCAGAGCAAGCTCTACCTTTTCCTTGAGAATCTCCGGAGTCTCGTGGTAGTACTCACGGCGCTCAGAGTGACCGAGTATGACATACTCTGCACCGGTTGACTTTACCATCTCTGCAGAGACCTCACCTGTGTAAGCACCGGAAGCCTTGTCTGCACAGTTTTCAGCAGAAAGTTTCACGCAGCTGCCCTCGATAACCTGGGCAACGCTTGCGAGGTGTATGAATGGAGTACCGATGATAACTTCGCAGTTAGGGTTCTTTACAACTTCTGTGAGCTCTTTAGCAAGAGCAATACCTTCCTGAAGATTCTTGTTCATCTTCCAGTTTCCAGCAACAATTTTCTTTGCCATGTTCTTCTTTTTTTTGAATGTTAATATTGATGTTAATCGTTTGTATTTCTTAAACCATTTCGTAAATGCGAATATACGGTCGGCTATGCTGAACACTATAAGTGGCAGGATGAAGAGCATAAGCAGCTTTAGAATCATCCTTGTGTCGCTCGTAGCTTTCTGCGTGCCTATAGTGAGCTGATCGAGCGGGGCATATAGCTCGCTGTCATTTGGCAACTCGTTGTGACTCCACTTCTGTATCACCGTGCCATCCTTCAGCAACAACATTCCCGGATTACTCCTGATAATGGTCTTCAGCGTCACAGCGTCGGTGTTATAAAAGGGATATTCAGCTCCAGTCATGTCCTGCCAACGTGCGATAGCCTGCTTTCCGCTTGCCGTAAGGCAATAGAACTTATATCCGTATTCCTCGGCATATTCATATATCTGGTCTATTGGACCGAAGTTCGAATCATCGGCTTTTTCCAGATATGGCGCAATCAGCAGGAAGGTGTAGCCCTTTTGCTGCAATATGTCTTCAGTGAGGTCGTCGCCATTGAGCGACAGTATGGAGAAGTCGTGAATAGGCGGAACGAACCCTTCCTTTACCATTATAGTCTTACTATCTACAAACTCCCATGTCGAGTCGGGATAGTTCTCGAGCGTAAACTCCTTTGTCTGTCCGTCTTTCTTCATCATGAAAGTCGTCTCAAACTCTGGCTGGGGAGCCCCTTCCGGTATCTTCATCCCCTCTTCAATGTTTGCTCCTATATGATAAGGACGGAAGTCGAACTGCGGCAGCATATACAGACTGTATGCAGCATACAGCAGTATAAACAGCACCGAGTAGTTGATCACTATCGTACTATTGCCGTTTGACAGAGTGCGAATCATATCTCTCGGCTTGTAGACGACGACAGCCGTCATGACAAGCATGATGATGTTCTTCAGCAGTGTCTCACCGTTTGTCAGGTGTATGGCATCGCCGAAACATCCACAGTCGCTTATCGGATTGGCAATGTAGAGCCATGCAGTGATCAGGGTCATTATTGTCATGAAGACAAGTGTCACCTTGCTTATGACTCGTCTTGATATGGCAAACAAGAGTAGGACGCCGAGCGTAAATTCTATTGCCGATATAGCTACCGAAGTGCCGAGTGTGACAAAGTCGGGCAGCATGCCGCCGAGAGATAACACACCAAGGTAATCTTCTATCTTATACTGTGTGCCGAGCGGGTCGATGGCTTTGACAAATCCTGACAGGATGAATGTCAATCCAAGAACTATGCGGAACAGGTTGATGATGATTATCCTTGTACTCTTCATTGTCAGTATGGAAATGTTAATTGCCGGCTTGCTTTCGCACGCCGAGCTTTATTACTGCAAAGACGGAGTAGTTGATGATATCCATGTAGTTGGAGTCTATTCCTTCGCTTACAATAGTCTTTCCCTGATGGTCCTCTATTTCCTTTATACGCTCCAGCTTTGTCAGGATAAGATCGGTATAGCTGCTGACGCGCATATCTTCCCATGCCCCACCATAGTCGTGGTTCTTCTTCAGCATCAGCTCTGTGCATTCCTTTGCCCAGCGGTCGTACTCAGCCATAGCCTTATCGTTGGTCATATCCACCTTATCAGCAAAGCCTTTTTCCAACTGAATCAGTCCGATGAGTCCATAGTTGATAAGCGCCATGAACTCAGGCAGAATACCTTCTCCGACGTGTGATTCTTTTGTTATCTCAAGTGTGCGGATACGTTTTGCCTTGATGAAAAGCTGATCGGTGAGCGACTCGGGGCGCAGCATACGCCAGGAAGGCTTGTAGTCGTAGAGTTTCTTCTTGAAAATCTCGCGACACATTGCCATTGCTTCTTGAAAATCCTTGTCTGTTTTATTTGCCATTTTGCTTTGCTCTGATTATTCTGACCACTCCGCACTCTGCGTCATAGCGTGCCTTGAGTGAGTCGCGTTTATTGCGAAGTAGATTCTGTTCCAGCAATGTCGGTGCTTTGTCAATGGCGGCAATAGTCGCCTGAAGTGCAGAGTCTGTCACTTCAACCTCATGCTGTGCCTGCAGCAATGACGCCTCTTGCCACAGTTCGAGGGCTCTCTTCCGAGCTTGCAACGCCTTTGGAAAACGATCGCGGAGCAAAATAATAGAGTCGAGCGCACTACGGAAATCCTTGCGTTCCACCGATTTCTCTATTTCCTCAAGCATTGGCTGTGCCTTCTCGTCCTCTGTTGTCTGGTGGCAGGCGCTAAGGGCGAAAAGAATTATAAAAGCCATTACTGATGTAATCAGATTCTTCATAGTGAGTGCAAATTTACTAAAAATATACCACATATCGCGTTTTTTTTTGTAATTTTGCATCACCTTAATGAAAGATTTGCATAGATGAAGAATTTCAATGATGCCGAATTGGCAGACATTTTAGATAAAGACATATTCCATAAGATATCCTTTGCCGCCGACACTCTTGGTCTGGAATGCTACGTTGTGGGTGGCTTCGTGAGAGACATCTTTCTCGAACGCCCTTCTAACGACATCGACGTCGTGGTCGTCGGCAGCGGCATTGCCGTGGCACAGGAACTCAAGCGCATACTTGGCAAGAAGGCTCATCTCTCGGTCTTCAAGAATTTTGGCACAGCACAGGTGAAATTCCGTGACACGGAGATAGAGTTTGTCGGAGCACGAAAAGAAAGCTATCAGCGCGATTCGCGTAAGCCTATAGTCGAGGACGGCACCCTTGAAGACGACCAGAACCGCCGTGATTTTACTATCAATGCAATGGCTATATGCCTTAACAATGAGCGTTTCGGCGAACTTGTCGATCCTTTCGACGGACTGTATGACTTGGAAGACGGAATAATCCGTACTCCTCTCGACCCGGATATAACATTCTCCGACGATCCGTTGCGTATGCTCCGTTGCATACGTTTTGCCACGCAGCTCAATTTCTATATAGAGGATGAGACTTTCGAGGCGTTGGGACGTAATGCCGAGCGTATAAAGATTATCAGCGGCGAGCGTATCTCCGAGGAACTGAACAAGATTCTCAAGTCGCCTGTGCCGAGCACGGGCTTTGTCGACCTGCACCGTTGCGGACTGCTGCAACTGATACTCCCGGAGCTGTCGGCACTTGACATTGTCGAGGTGCGCAACGGTCGCGCTCATAAAAACAATTTCTATCACACACTCGAAGTGGTGGATAATATGTCGCACCATACGGAATGGAGCGAAGCTGCGGGCGAGAATGGGCTGTGGCTGAAATGGGGCGCACTGCTCCACGACATCGGCAAACCGAAGTCGAAGCGCTGGGAGGTGCCTCAAGGTTGGACATTCCATAACCACAATTTCATTGGCGCGAAGATGGTGCCGGCAATCTTCCGCAGGCTGAAGCTGCCACTTGATATGAAGATGAAATACGTGCAGAAACTTGTGGATCTCCACATGCGTCCGATAGTTATTGCCGATGAAGAAGTGACCGACAGTGCTGTGCGCCGGCTTCTCAATGATGCAGGCGACAACATCAACGACCTAATGTTATTGTGCGAGGCTGACATTACGTCAAAGAACCAGCAGCGTAAAGCGAAGTTTCTTGACAATTTCCGTCTTGTACGCGAGAAATTGAAAGACCTTGAAGACCGTGACTATAAGCGACTCCTGCAGCCGGTTGTCGACGGCAACGAGATAATGGATATATTCAACCTCAAGCCTTCGCGCGAGGTGGGAGTGCTGAAGAAGTATCTTAAGGATGCCGTGCTCGATAATAAAGTGGAGAACGAACGCGAGCCTCTCATGCAACTGCTGATGAAAAAAGCTCATGACATGGGGTTGTGCTGATTGTGTATTTTGATGTAAATGTTGTGAAAACTGACATTTTTTACCGCTCTGAAAAATATGCCTTTTAGAAATCGGTGACAGCGAAAATAAGTCTATATAATAAGAAAAACAGCTTGCTTTTTATAAAACCGCCGGAATGAACGTCTCATTCCGGCGGTTTTAGATCCTGATAACGCCGTTTCTATAACCTAATAACGGTGCTTTCAGATTTTGATTCAGTGCGTTTTCTGCATCAAAAAGTGCTTGTCTTGATATCGTAAAAACAGAAATATCTGATTATCAATGATATACAAAAGCCGTGAGATTTGCGTATTTCCGCTCTCCTTTCATAGCGAATGATTTCACGAAAGTCTCACGGCTTATGATGTAAATATATTTCTTGTCTGCTCCTCTCGCCTGTAAAATATGCCGTTAGCAAGGATTTTCTTTCTTTAATCCTTATACTACTTAATTTCTGTTCACTACTTGCAGCACGAGTATGTACCATCATACAGCATGAAGACATGTGGCGAGATTCCTTTCAATCTGCATTGATTCGGTTGGTGTAGTATGCTGCCTTGCTTAATAACTTGCCGTGCAGGGAATGCCGATGGCTTTCACTCTCTCGCAGATAGCGTTAAGTTCTTCGCGTGTAGCTTTCTGAAGGGTCTTGTCGGGCGTCTCGCGGTCGATGGTGTAAATCATTACCTGGATTGGCGCGATGTACTTTACAGCCTCAAGCCACGGAACGACATATCTCTCGGTGGTGTTGTCTACGTCTGCACCTTTGAGGAACATCGTCTGAATGATCGCGTGTCCGTGGAAAGCCTTTATGCCGGAAATGATTTCGTTCACATCATATCTGCCCACGGGGCGGTCAACTTTTCGTATGTAGTCCTCGTCGATAGTGTCGAGTTTCAATATGTTATTGTCGACCTTCAGCAGTGCATTGCGTATCCCCTCGCGGTTGATGAGCGTGGCATTGCTTAGCACGCTGACCTTTGCTTCGGGGCAATATTTGTTACGCAGACGAATGGTGTCGTCTATGATCTCGGCGAAGAGGGGATGTGCTGTCGGTTCGCCGTTGCCTGCAAAGGTGAGCACATCGGGCAGATGACCTTCCTCGCGCATCTCAATCAGTTTCTCTTCAAGTGCCTTTGCTGTGGCATCACGAGTGGGACGGGCTGTCTTTGGGCGGAAATCTTTGTTGAATCCGCACTCGCAATATACACAGTCGAAGTTGCACATTTTACCGTCGGCAGGCATCAGGTTGATACCCAACGAAATGCCAAGGCGGCGACTATGAACTGGTCCGAAAATGGGAGAAGGATATATTATAGTACTCATAATGAAGACAAAATTACGGAAATTGACTGTAACTGCAAAGAATATTCCGTGTTATTTCTTACCTGACAGGAAAAAACAGATGTGGAAATATCAGTTGTTGTCTTCGATTTGAACTACTCTGACCTTTGGTCGAACTTAGGCTGCATCTCAACAATAAAAATAAAATCGGGTGATTTTATTTTGTATTGTCTTCGATTTGCACTAACTTTGCAGGTTGAATAATTCTGATTTTCCCTAATTGATGCGGTTCACTGACGGCGTGATGCTCGATGCAACGGAGTGATTGATCGCTTAGCTGATGCACTTTCGTCATAGACAGAACAGATGAACTCTTGGGCAGAAACTGCGCGACAGGCAGGTTTCAAAAATATAGTGATAATATAGAAATGACGAATATAAATAAGAATAATCCATGTTTTATCGACCTTCATCTTCATCTTGACGGGTCTATATCATTGCATACTGCACGCCGGCTGGCAGCGCAGCAGGGTATAAGTGTGCCCGACAGCGACGAAGAACTGTCGGCGATGCTTACGCTTACCCCTGACTGTAAGACACTCGACGATTATCTTTCGCGTTTTGAATTTGCTTGTTCACTGCTACGTACACGTGAGGCACTCATAACCGCGGCACACGACTTGATGACGCGTCTGAAAGAGCAAGGCGTCATATATGCAGAGGTGCGTTTTGCTCCGCAGAAGTCGCTGGGTAAAGGACTGTCGCAGAGCGATGCTGTGGAGGCAGTGCTTGAAGGGATGAGGAGTGTAGACCTTCCGTCAGGACTGCTGTTGAGCATGATGCGCGGCAAGGATACACGAGAAGAAAACATTGAGACGGTACTTTTGACAGAGCGTTATCTCGGACATGGAGTGGTGGGACTGGACCTTGCCGGTGCAGAAACAGTATTCCCCACAAAAGACTATGAAGAACTGTTCCTTATGGCAAGAGAAAAGAATATTCCTTTTACTATCCATGCAGGCGAAGGCAGAGGCGCAGAGAGTGTGGCGCAGGCAGTGAGTTTCGGTGCAGTGCGCATAGGTCATGGTGTACGCTCTGTCGAAGACGAAACGATGATAAGGACATTGTTTGAAAAAGGTATCACCTTGGAACTATGCCCTACCAGTAACCTGAACACCAATATGTTCGAGTCGTATGAGGCATATCCATTCAGACAGTTGCTCTCTGCCGGTGTGAAGGTAACGCTGAACACGGACAATATGACGGTCTCTGATGTCACTATAGCTGATGAGTGGGAGCATATATGCAAGGCATTCCGACTTTCAAGGGCAGAGGTACGGCAAATTCTTATTAACTCCGTTGACGCGTCGTTTGCTTCGGATGAGGTGAAAGAATCGCTGCGATGCCAGATAGAGAGTGCTTATCCTCAAGTGTTTATTGAGGAGATAAAAGACCTCGACGAGGCGGAGGTGGAGCGACTCGCAGTGGAACTGCCTGCATGGAGAGCCGATAAGATGCGTGCATACTTCCATTTTCAGAGCAGGAAAGAGTCGGTGGTGTCTTTCCGTCTTTTACAAAAGGCGTTGAAAGAGGTGTTCGACATGGACGAGGACATTGCCTTTGAGTTTAACGAACACGGAAAACCTTTGCTGGCTGGACATCAGAATATTCATTTCAATATAAGTCATTGCAAGCAGGCTGTGGCTGTGGCTGTATCTACTTCGCCTATAGGTGTTGATGTGGAATCATTCGGCAGATACAGAGAGATGGTTGCCCGTCATGTGTTGAATGAAGATGAGATGACAGCCGTACTTGACAGTGAAAACCCTGACGAGACCTTTACTGCGCTATGGACAAGGAAAGAAGCTGTGCTGAAACTTGTCGGCACCGGTGTGAGTACCTTTATGAAGAATGTGCTTATCGAACATTCTGACAAAAAAATAACCACCACAATATGTGATGGTTATGCTTTTTCTGTCGCGGAATAGCTTCTTGCAGCTTTTATCTTCTCTTAAAACGTCGATACAGCTTAAAGCCGAGTATGACACCGTCAAGTAAGCCCACACCGGTAGAGATTAGTGATGATATTCTCTTTGATGGTGTTGATGCCAAAGTGTCGGGCGTGCTGTGGAATACAGAATCCCAAAGTTTGCGCATCTTGTCTTCCTGTGCGTGTATTTCTCCTTTGACCTTCAGCTTGCGTTGGCGAATCTGTTCCAGCGAGCCGTATGAGTTGTCTGCTTCAATCATATTTGCGTTTAATAGATGATTATTCCATCAGCATACTGGCAAGAAAGCGCACGAGCGGACGTTCTATCCAGCGTTTTCTGCCAATGATACAGATGATAAAAAGCAACATGTATATTGCGCCTACGATACAGAACCCCCATGCGTTGCCGATGAAAGAACCGATAAAGTAAGCGACAGCAAAAGAGATATAGATCAGCGCCAGCAGAAATATTGTCGTCAGGATTATAATCATCATGATGACAGTAAACAGTCTGACTGTTTTCTCTACAACGTTGAGGCGGAGATATTCGCTTTTTAAAGATATGTATTTCTTCGTCTCCTCAACAAACTCTGCTATTGTCTCAATGTTTTTGTCGTTGCTGAACATAATTAGTATGTGTGTCCGATGTCACATGACCAGTCGCTATGAGACATCGGACAGTTAGTAAATGTTTATTCGCCGTCAACTGCAGCTTCCTTGATATTGTCTACAAGATCCTTGACATCCTTCTTTGAGAGCTGGATGTTATGTTTCTTGCAGAAGTCATCTACAGTGTCAACAAGTTTCTTCTGTGTCTCAGAACCCTTTTCAGGAGCAAGGAGAATACCTAATGCAGCACCTGCTATTGCGCCTCCGAGGAATGCGCTGATATAACCTAATGTTTTCATAGCTGTTTTATTTAAATGATTATAATAGCATTGCAAAAATAAGAAAAACTTTCAGATTAACTACATCAAAACGGCTTTTTTTTCGTAAAAAACCTCATTTAACATACTTTATGCCGACTTTTTCCTTTTATATTATCGTTTTTTCGCATAATATTCGTATCTTCGCAGTCGTAAAATGTATACAACAAAGATTTTTTAAATTAAACCGAAATAACTGTTATGAAGAAAAGTGTCATTATCTGCGCCGGATTGTGCGTGGCTTTAGCATTTGCAAGTTGTAGTCCTAAGGAGAGTATGTATAAGAAAGCTTATGAGAAAGCAAAGGCATCGGAAACAAATGCTATGGCTGTTGCTGAAGAGCAGGTGATTACTACTCCTGTTGTTACTCCTCTTGTAGAAACTCCTGCTACAAGAACAACCGTGGTGGCTGACAATAGTAATGTGTCTGTTCGTACAGAGGAACTTTCAGTTGTTGATGGTACAGCTTTGAAGAACTATTCAGTTGTTGTGGGTTCTTTCGGACTGAAAGCAAATGCAGAAGGCCTCTCTCGTAAGCTTCGTGCTGCCGGTTATGAAGCACGCATTGCTTACAACTCTGCTATTAATATGTATCGTGTTGTGGCTTCAAGCTTCAATGCTAAGTCTGATGCAGTGAACTCACGCGACCAGCTACGTGGCGAGTATCCGGATGCTTGGCTGCTTTTCCAGAAATAAGAATTATTGAGTGGCACGCGTTTTATCTATAGACTACGGGAAAAAACGCACCGGTATAGCAGTCACTGATTCACTCCAGATAATAGCGAGTGGATTAGTGACTGTTGCTACTTCTACGCTTTATGACTTCCTGATCGATTATATCAGTAAGGAGCAGGTGGAGCGTATAGTCATTGGAAAGCCTATGCAGCCTAATGGAGAGCCAAGTGAGAACTTCAAGCGAGTAGAGCAGTTTGTCAACAGATGGCGTAATCATCAGCAGATTCCGATAGAGTATTATGATGAACGCTTTACCTCTGTATTGGCGCATCGTACAATGATTGATGCCGGATTGCATAAGAAAGCCCGTCAAAACAAAGAGCTCGTCGACCAGATTTCTGCTACGATAATACTACAGGACTGGATGAAGAGTCGGAAATTTTAATTATTAAAACAAGATACAAATTGGTACTTCCTATTTATATTTTTGGTATGCCAGTGCTGAGAAAAGTAGCGCAGGACATACCGGTCGATTACCCTGAACTGGACAAACTGATTCAGGATATGTATGATACACTTGAGCAGAGTGAAGGCATTGGGCTCGCAGCTCCGCAGATTGGTAAGGATATCCGTGTGGTGGTCATCGATCTTGATGTTCTCTCTGACGACTATCCTGAATATAAAGACTATCGTCATGCGCTCATCAATGGTCATATCGTAGAATACGATGACTCGGAGAAAGAAACTATGGAGGAGGGATGTTTGTCTCTGCCCGGTCTTCATGAGAGCGTAACCCGTCCGAAGCGCATCCACGTACGGTATCTCGATGAGAATCTGCAGGAGCATGATGAGTGGGTCGACGGTTATCTTGCTCGTGTGATTCAGCATGAGTTTGATCATCTCGAAGGCATTGTCTTTGCCGACAGGCTATCACCTCTGCGCAAGCAACTGGTTAAGAGCAAGCTGAAAGCCTTGTTGCAGGGGCGATTCCGTTGTGGGTATAAGTTCAAGATGCGTCGTCTTTAATGGTTTATAACGATTGATGTAGATGAAGAGAGTATTTGTTATCCTATGTTCGTTAGTTGCGAGCGTGGCATCCTATGCCCAGTTCAATATTGACAGAATGTTGACCAGTGGAGAGATAGCCCTTCACTATGAGGATTATGTACTTTCAATTCAGTACTTCAATCAAATCATCTCCCTTCGTCCAAGCGTATATAAGGCGTGGCAGTTACGTGGTGCGGCGAAGTATTATCTGGAGGATTTCTCCGGTGCAGAGGACGATGCCACACAGGCAATAAACCTTAATCCTTATATAGAACAGATATACGATCTTCGTGCTATCTCGCGTATACGACAGCAGAAGTATGAAGGTGCCATCGAGGATTATACCGCTGCAATACGTATTAACCCTAATCAACGGAACTATTGGTTCAATCGTGCCATCTGCGAAATGAACATGAAGAACTTTGATAAGGCGCTGTTGCAGACGGATACTATCAATCAGCGCTGGTCAAATTTTGCTAATGGCTACTCGCTTAAGGCGGAGATTTATCTTGAAAAGAAAGATACTCTCGAGGCAGCGCGCTGGATTGACAAGTCGCTGGAGGCTGATCCATACGATGGAAATACATGGATGACGCGTGCTTCCATTTATCTCTCACGCAGAGAATGGCGTAATGTGGATACGTGCCTGACGAAAGCACTGCATCTGAAGCCAAAGCACGTGCCGAGTTACATCAACCGTGCTCTTGCACGACTTAACATGAACAACCTACGAGGGGCGATGGAGGATTATGATACTGCCCTTGACCTCGACCCGAATAACTTCCTTGCTCATTATAATCGTGGACTGCTACGCCAGCAACTGGGTGCGGATAATGACGCCATTGATGATTTCGACTTCGTCATTGAGATGGAGCCGGAGAATGTTATGGCAATCTTCAACCGTGGAGTGCTACGCCAGCGAACGGGAAATTTACGTGGCGCAATACGCGATTACAGCAAGGTGATAGAACAATTTCCTAACTTCTGGACAGGACTGGAGTTTCGTGCAAAGTGCTATCGCGCACTGGGCATGACGGCTTTGGCAGAGAAAGACGAGTTCAGAATATTCCGGGCACAGATGGATAAGCACCTCGGCATACAGCCACGCTGGTCGGCTAATCAGTTGAAGGAGATGCGTAAACGGGGTGAAATCAACCCTGATAAATTCGCAAACATCGTTGTTGAGGACCAACCGGAGGAGCGTACATACCAGAGCGAGTACCGTGGTCATGTACAGAACCGCAACGTTGGTTTTGAAAGTCGTCCACCGTTTATGGTTTCCCTGTACCCTTATACCAACGGAGTGACTTCTTATCAGGCATTCGACCGCGACGTAGAGAAGTTCAACGCTACGAAAAAACTGCGTCAGAAGCTCTTTGTCGCATGTGGAAATCATGGTCATGGCTCGTCAACGACATCGTCGGCATTCACTCTTGTCGACTCACTCACCATCGACTTGTATAATTCTGTCGGGGCAGAGGAGGAAAAAACATTGCTTATGCAGAGAGCCGTGGCATATACGGTGTTGCAGAACTATGCGGATGCCATTGCCGATCTCGATCAGGTAATCGCCAGCGATCAGTCGATGATGATTGCCTATTGGCAGAGAGCAGTGTGCCAGGCACTCATGAACAGCTACAATATATCGCAGGGCATAGACGCAAAGATGAAGGTGGCAAGTGCTATCAGCGACTTCAACAAGGCTCTGCAGTTGGTGCCAAACAATGCGTATATCTATTACGACCGTGCTCTTATGTATGCCGCTAATGGTGATACGGGCAAGGCAATCGAGGATTATACCCACGCATTGAAGATAGAACCTCACATGGCAGAGGCTTATTATAACCGTGGATTGCTTTATTATAATCTGGGTGATAAGACTTCTGCATCGCGCGATTTGAGCAAGGCTGGCGAGTTAGGTCTGTATGATGCCTATTCAGTAATTAAGCGAATGAAATAAAATAAAATGGCTATGGAGAACTACGATATAGAATTTGATTACATGATTCTAAAGAAAGGAGAACCCAGTGACGAGTGTTATGCCGTGCTGTCGCTGACCTCTGATCAGATAGAAGAGATTGTTACTTCTGTAATGGAGCAGAATTCTGAAGGCGAACTGACTGATATGCCAGAGAAGTATATTGCGCTTTTTGTTGATACTGCCCTTGATGATGCGGTTCAGATCTACCCGAATTTCAGCGATGAGAAGGCAGGTTTCTCCATAGTCCTGCAGCGTTTCCTCCCTGACGACCTGCTTGATTTCTTCCCTGAAGAGGTCATTGAAAACTTCTCGCCGGAGATGTTTGAGGAGGTTTACAACACAGAATCGGAAGAGTAAAAGATGAGAAAGAGTAAGCGTGAGATGCCTGCCGAATGGGCATTGGAGGTGTTGCGAAAGGCTCCTTTCATTACGGTGAGTTTCGTCAGACATGACGGAACGCCTTACGGACTGCCTCTGTCATTGGCAAGTGTCGATGATGAGACATTCTATTTCCATTGTGCGCTCGAAGGCGAGAAGCTGGATTGCCTGCGACATACCCCTGAGGTCAGTCTGTCGGCTGTCACCCGTTGCAAGCCAACGGTAGGACCTTTGGACAACTCTTTCACTCTTGAATACAAGTCGGCTGTAGCTTTTGGCATTGCAGAATTAGTGACTGACGACGAGGAGAAGATTCGTGGACTAAGAGCTATCAGCGAGCGTTTCCTGCCAAAGCATATGGATGCGTTTGACGATGCAATAAAGCGCAGTCTCTACAGAACCGCTGTCGTGCGCATAAAACTTACCGCTGCACCAACGGGAAAGCGCAAGGAATATAACGAAAACGGTAAAGAGAAAATAAATCCAAATCGATCAATAGATTCTTAATTGATCGATTTGGGATAAACGGCGAGTTATGATAACAATAAGAAAAGCAACAAAAGCAGACGCGGAACTCATTGCACGAGGATTCCTTACGGCGATGTGGGTTGAGGCAGACGAAGCGGAGAGAATGCTGCCCATGTGCATTGCCCTTGCCGAAATGGACAATTCATTGTATAGTTGGTGTCATTCCCATATCGCGCAATGGGACGGTGTGGATGCAGGAGTGCTCATCGCTTACGACGGTGCCGTCTATCATGATGCCGCTCAACTGACTTTCTCGTTTGTGAAAGAACAGAGCGGCAAGGATTTCACTAATATGACAGAGGAAGCAGAGCCGGGCGAATGGTATCTCGACACGCTTGCTGTCTTTCCGCATTTCCGCCGTAAAGGTATAGCAAAGGTGCTGTTGCAGAAAGGCATAGCGCTGAGTCGTGAATGTCCTGCCACCAGATGTGCTACGCTTTACGTCGACCCGGAACATCCATGGGTGGTGAAACTTTACGACAGCGTGGGCTTCAAGCCCGATGGCGAAGCATTTATCTTCGGTCAGAATTACTTGAAGATGAAATGTTAAACCTAAATCAGTCAATAGATTCCTTGCCTGATTTCGTCTGATTGTGGAGCAGGTGGCAGTCTTGTTACAGTAGGCGTAGCGGGTACGTTAAGGTAATAAGGCTGGTAAAATGCCACACAAGCAGGCAAAAGCAGTAGGAAAGCTCTTCTTCTTTTATAATAAAACGGCACCGCGGTCTATTGACCGATTTAGGTTAATCCTTATCCACAACCAGCGCGGGATGAGGCTCCAAAGACCTACAAGAATGCGATAGCGCCAGTCGATAACGACTATTGATTGCTTCTTTTCTATGGCGCTTACAATATCGCGCGCCACTTTCGCCGGCTGTAATTGCATCGGGTAATCTTCATCCTTTATCAGGTCAGTCTCCACGAAGCCCGGCCGTATATCAGTAAAGCTGATGTCCATATGACGCATCCTTGCTAATTGGCAAAGAGCTTCTGTGTAAGTATTCTGAAAGCGCTTCGTCGCGGAGTATGCCGGAGCTGCTCCTAACCCTTTTGTTCCTGCTATTGAAGATATGATGGCGATATGTCCTTTGCGCTCCTTGTGCTGTTCGAAATAATGAAAGGCGGCGGTGATCATGCGTGCCCAACCAAGGGCATTGGTCTGCACAGTAGCCATTTCTTTCTCCACGACGAGGTTTTTATTCTGATAACCTATACCCGACGAGTGAAAATAAATATCCATTCCTCCTATCCTGTCAGCCAATGCGGTGAGCAGTGCAGGCGCGTCTTCGCTGTTCACATCAATCTTTGCGTAGGCTATGATATTGTCATGAAGGGACGAGACCTCCTCCAACTTGTCTTCCCTACGACCGGCAACAGCCACTTTATAACCTCTTTTTGCAAACAGAATAGCCACTTCACGACCTATTCCTGATGTCGCTCCGACAACAATTACATTCTTTTCCATACCTTAATTATATATACTCATACGTAGAATTACGACACCCCAGCCCTTACAATAACGTTTCTTCCGCTTGCCGTAGTGCGAAACTCAAGTTCTATAGCCCCCGCCAGTTCCTTGTCAAGCGTGCATCGGTCTGCTTTGTATATCTTAGGTTTGATCGACCGTGGTATTGAGGTGAAATACGGGTTTCGGCTGTTGTACCATCGTGTATGCCTGATCTTGTAGTATTTCGGTAGCGCGTGGTAAATCTCGAAAACGCGTGACAGCGAAGGACGCGTGATGCCCCATGTGCCATTTTCCAACTCTGTCACGGCAATGATGTTCTGAACAGGCTTGTCGTTAGGCGCCTGCTGAAGTTTGCCGCGATGGCTTATCGTGATATGACGGCGGAAGTGAGTGTTTATATTACTCATCTTACTACGGAACAGTGACCCGTGCGCAGAGTCGTCAATGCTATGGTTGGAGAGAATGTCGAGGTGTATCATCTCGTGCAGTATCGTGTCGTCGAGCATCTCCTCCGTAAGGTCATAGAAAGCGCTTATACTAAGCGAGAAAGATGAAAACGTCGTCTTTCCGAACAGTCCGCGGTGTCTTTTGTAGCGTACACAGCCGAGCATGCCACGCGAATGGTTCACGCGGAGGTGTGGCAACGGCAGGCGGTTGTCGAATATAAGACGGTTGAACTCATCGAACCGGCGTCTCAGATATGCTAATGTTACTATCATCATGGCAAAGATAGTTTTTTTTCTGCATATAGCCAAACAATAATACGCGAGTTTGTGATAAGAAAGGTTTTGTAACAGTTATAGAAATCTTATCCCGGAGATTGACGTGTCGTAAAGAAAAATCATCCTCGCGATTTTCAGCGAAATAGAAAACCAAAAGCGATGATTTGCAAAGTCTGCATGGCATAAAACCATCTTTTCAAGAAGTGACAAGAGATGAAAACTGCATCATTCCGCACTTTTTATCTCAAAAAGCTGTGGTTCTTTACGCTTAAAACAGCGGTTCTATCGGTAAGAAACGGTGGTTTTAGCCTCAAGAAACGGCGCTTCTTGAAACTGATTTTTATTTTTGTCGGCATCAAAACAGTTTATCATTCTGATTATCAGCTTCTTGTGTGTAATGCCAAAAACAAGCGTCTTTCGTCAACGAAAGATAGTGTGCTGTCAAATATCGGCTGTATGTGTGGTCAGAACAGGCATTTTGTTAAATTTATTCATAACGGCAGTTCGATATAAGTTTTTCTCTGAAGACTGCTTTGCGTATACCGCGAAATGGCGTCAGCCGTATGGACGTGATTTATCACGTTCCGCTCTGATAATCAAGCCGTGGCATTTGCTCGGATTGAGCATTTGACTTTTTATTTTGACGTTTACCCGGGTTGGATAAGGCTATAGCCTTTTGCCGGGACGTTTAAGGAAGTTATGCATGGCGGAACGTGATAAATCATGCCCCTACGACTGGCGCTATGCCATTGATTATTTGTTCTCGAGCATGGCGGAACGTGATAAATCACGCCCCTACAGTTTACGCCACGATATTTCCCAAAATATGCAAAGAAAGTCTTTAGAGAAAAATTTTACTCCTAACAGAGATAACAATTGTCTATTCCTGCCATATATTATACACAATCTGTCAATAGACCGCAGTGAGTTTTTATCATCAAAGAACAAGAGCTTTACTACAACTTTCGCCCGATTGTATGATATCTTACCAGCCTTATTGCCTTGACGTAGCCCACTACGCCCGAGGTAATAAATTCAGTCAATCTGCTCAACAATCATACAAAATCAGTTAGGCATCTATTGACAGTTTTTGGTTAAAAAATGGCATTGCTTTTTGTTGTCTCGTTGATTTTTACTAACTTTGTATCCCGTATTATAATAAATACAGTCAGTTTATGAAATACGGATTCGATAATGACAAGTATCTCAGAATACAATCTGAGCATATCAAAGAGCGTATCGCTCAGTTTGGAAATAAACTCTATTTAGAGTTAGGTGGTAAACTCTTTGACGACAATCACGCCTCACGTGTGCTTCCAGGTTTTCAACCGGATTCGAAACTCCGGATGTTAAGTCAGTTGAGTGACTCGGCAGAGATTGTTATTGTCATCAGTGCCATCGACATAGAGAAGAATAAAGTACGGCAGGACCTCGGCATAACATACGACATGGACGTGCTGCGCCTCCGTACGGAGTTTACAAACCGAGGCTTCCTTGTCAGCAGTGTGGTGATAACCCATTATAATGGTCAAAATAGTGCCGATTTGTATCGTCGGCGTTTAGAGAGAATGGGCATCAAGACATATTACCATTACACCATTGAGGGCTATCCGCATAACGTAGATTTGATTGACTCTGATATGGGCTTTGGTCGCAACGACTATGTTGAGACCACCCGTCCGCTGGTAATTGTCACTGCCCCCGGACCAGGTTCAGGCAAAATGGCGGTATGTCTCTCGCAGTTATATCAGGAGCATCAGCGTAATGTAGAGGCAGGATATGCAAAGTTCGAGACCTTTCCTGTGTGGAACCTGCCGTTGAAGCATCCTGTGAATATTGCCTATGAGGCAGCGACAGCCGACCTTAACGATGTCAACATGATCGACCCGTTTCATCTTGAAGCATACGGCAAGACCGCTATCAACTACAATCGCGACATAGAGATTTTCCCTGTTCTTGATGCGCTGTTTGCGGGAATATATGGCGAGAACCCTTATAAGAGCCCTACGGATATGGGTGTCAACATGGTGGGATTCTGCATCTCTGACGATGCGGCTTGCCAGGAGGCATCCAAACAAGAGATAATCCGCCGTTACTACACGGCACTCAATGAGATGGCTAATGGCGCTGGCAACGAGAGCGAGGTGTCGAAGATTGCACTGCTTTTCAAGCAAGCAGGAATAAACAGCGCCTATCGTGCCACTACTGTTGCCGCTAAGGAGAAGAAGGAACAGACGGGCGAGGTATCGGCGGCAATTGAACTTGCCGACGGAAATATCATCACAGCCAAGTCGAGCCCGTTGCTCGGATGCTCCGCAGCCTTACTGCTTAATGCTACAAAGAGTCTCGCCGGCATAGAACATGACAGGAAACTCATCTCGCAGAGCCTCATCGAGCCGATACAGTTCACAAAGATGAACTATCTGAAAGGGAAAAACCCACGCCTACATACAGATGAAGTGCTCGTGGCATTGTCGATTTTAAGTACTACGAATGAGGACTGCCGACTGGCTCTTGAGCAGTTGCCTAAGCTCAATGGCTGTCAGGTTCATTCCACTGTCATGCTGAGTGAGGTGGATAGAAAGATATTCAAGAAACTTGGTATTGACCTGACCTGCGACCCGATGAAAAAACCATAAGAGACGGTTCGCCGTAGGATTATTTTTATTACCCTACTTTCTCTAATTTATATCCCATTCTCTTCAGTTCCACAGCTGCACCAATCAGGTAGAGCGTATGAACGGACCGCACAAAAATGTGGAATGCTAATGGCGACTGCGGACTTATCTGCTCGTGGCGAATTTTGTCGAGCACTTGCTGGGCACAAGCCTGCACAAGTTGCTCGCAGGATACGAACTCCTTGCCTTGCAGACCAAGCACCTCCTCGCGTATAGCTTCGTCCATGCAGTCGAAGCCGCGCCTGTCGCGCAGTGTCTCGTAGATGTTTGGCAACAGAGAGTAATATTCCCAGTCCTTATCCCAGTAGGCAGCGACTGCCATACCAAGATACATAGCCCAGCCAAGAGCCACGGTGGGGTATTCGGCAATCTCTCCTACGGCATCATGAATGTAGGCGGGAGCCATGACATCCCACTTTTCGCTGATGTCGGCAGTCTCAAGTAACTGCCCGTTGAGATGACCCGATGAGGTGAGCATATGCAAAAGATGTTGCATGATGCCCTCTTCGTATCTATCGAGAAATTCTATATTTTCCATATCTTCATTAATTCATTGTAGTCGAGACCATCGAAATTGTCGATAACAAAGTTACATTTATCCTCTATTGCCTCACGCGTATTTCCGGTGGCAAGCCCTATTGTGAAGATTCCCGACCGCATTCCTGCCTCCAAGCCTGTGAACGCATCTTCAAAGACGATACACTCATCGCGCTTTGCCCCTGCCACTTCAGCAGCAAAGATGTAACAGTGTGGATCGGGCTTCGATATCTTGAAATCATCGGCAGTGAGTATTCTGTCGAACAATGAGAGGAATTCCGGTTCGCGCTCAACGAGGATTTGCATCTTTGTGTGTGCTGAACTGGTGACGATGAAGCACTGCACACCATGACTGCGCAGGTCTCTGACAAAGTCCTCCGCACCCTTTACACGTGGGAAAACCATTGTCTTTTCAAAATCGTTGATGCCTTTGGTGACCTCCTCCCAACAGGTTTCAGGGATGTAGGTGGTCAGAATATTCTCAAGTGTAGCGCCTTTTATGCGGTAGGCAAAATCCGCAATATCCGGACAGAATTTCTTTCCTGTCATGCTCCAGAATTCTGTATATTGCTGCTCAGAGGCAATAAGAGTGCCGTCGAGGTCAAAAAGTGCCGCCTTTAGTCTTTTCATGTGCTTCATATTATTATGCAAAGGTACGAGTTTTATAGGATAAATCCTTGTCATTGTCGATATTTATTAGTATTTTTGCAGGTAGAATCAAATTTAAAAATACGATAAAGATGAATAAGAATATCGAAACGCTCTGCATCCACGGAGGGTGGAAACCTGGGAAGGGAGAGCCGCAACAGTTGCCAATATATCAGAGTACAACATTCAAATATGAAACCAGCGACCAGATGGCGCGATTGTTTGATTTGAAGGACAGCGGCTATTTCTACACACGATTGGCAAACCCTACGAACGATGCTGTGGCGAATAAAATAAATGCCCTTGAGGGCGGAATAGGATGCGTGCTTACTTCTTCAGGTCAGGCTGCCAACTTCTATGCTGTTTTCAACATCTGTGAGGCAGGCGACCACTTCATCACTTCAAACAACATTTATGGCGGTACATTCAATCTCTTCGGCGTGACAATGAAGAAACTCGGCATAGAGTGCACATTCATCGACCCTGACTGGGATGACGAAAAGATAGAGGCTTGTTTCCGCCAGAATACAAAGTGTTTCTTCGGTGAGACGATTTCAAACCCTGGAGGTAGCGTTTTCGACATTGAGCGATTTGCAAAGATAGCTCATAAACATGGCGTGCCACTCATTGTGGACAATACTTTCGCTACTCCTGTCAACTGCCGTCCTTTCGAATGGGGATGCGATATCGTAACACATTCGACAACGAAATACATGGATGGACATGCTACGCAGGTTGGCGGCGCGGTTGTCGACAGCGGCAACTTCGATTGGAGCAAATACGCAGAGAAGTTCCCGGGGCTGACCACTCCTGACGAGTCTTACCATGGACTGACCTATACAGAGACATTTGGCAAAGGGGCATATATGACGAAACTGTTGGCGCAGCTCATGCGCGACCTCGGTTCCATACCGTCGCCACAGAACTGTTTCCTCCTGAATTTGGGGCTTGAAACCCTTGCTCTCCGCATGAAGCAACATTGTGACAACGCTCAGGCTGTGGCTGAATGGCTGGAGAAAAATCCTAAGGTGAGCTGGATAAATTATTGCGGTCTGCCGTCAAACAAATACTATGAGCTGGGACGGAAATATCTGCCTGACGGTTCTTGTGGTGTTGTGGCATTCGGACTGAAAGGAACACGTGAGGATGCAATACGTTTCATGGACAATCTTGACTTCATATCTATCGCTACTCATGTTGCCGATGCTCGCACATGTGTGCTTCATCCTGCATCTCACACTCATCGCCAGCTGTCAGAGGAACAGCTGAAGAAAGCAGGCATAGCGCCAGATTTGGTACGCTTGTCTGTAGGTATTGAGAACGTTGAAGATATCATTGCCGACCTTGAACAGGCAATGGCAAAGATGTAGTAACGCACATTACGATGAAGACAATATCAAACGATATACTTTCCGTGTCTGTAGAAGAGCACGGAGCAGAACTGGTAAGTATCAAGAAAGGTGGTCGTGAGTATGTTTGGCAGGCTTATCCCGAGTATTGGGGACGACACTCGCCAGTGCTTTTCCCTATTGTCGGTGCGCTGTGGAACGAGAAATACTACACCCACGGCGAGACTTTCATGATGGGACAGCACGGTTTTGCGCGCGATATGGACTTCCGGCTGCTTAGTGAGAGTGAGACGGAACTGTGGTACGAACTGACATCGAACGAAAAAACATTGCAGAAATATCCTTGGGCATTCAACCTGAAGATTGGCTACATACTACATGATAATGTCGTTGACGTGATGTGGCGGGTGAGGAATACGGGTACGGAAAATATGAGTTTCCAGATTGGTGCTCATCCTGCTTTCTATTATCCGTTGCTGTCTGATGATACCATTGCCGAAGGTATTGCTGCTATGGAGAAGCGTCTCGCTGATGATAAAGAGCGCGGATTCCTGTTTCTAAAGCCTGCGACAGATAGTGTGAAGTCGTCGGTGATAACCAAGAATGGATGTGTGGATGCTGAGGCAGAGAAGGAGATAACACTTGAAAACGGTTATCTCGCACTCGATACTGACAGCTTCAATGATGATGCCTTGATTATCGAAGACGGTCAGGTCGAGGCTGTCACCTTATGCGATCAGAACAGAACACCTTATCTGACATTGCAATTCGATGCTCCGCTCGTAGGTATATGGTCGCCGCCAGGCAAGAATGCTCCTTTCATATGTATAGAACCATGGTACGGACGGACTGACAGTGTCGGATATAATGACTATTTTGAGGATCGCAAATGGATGCAGACCCTTGGTCTCGGACGTGAGTTTGTGGCTTCATATCAGATTATCATTGAGTAGTGTCATGCCTTGCGACCGATGTTGTTCATACTTTTATGATGAATCGTAGGTCTTTATGCAAGTGGCATAGGATTAAATAATAGGGCATTATGCTTTGGTCATATGCTGATGTTGTGACGGCATGGCTTCTTCATGCCATTAATTATTATGCTACCATTCATCCTTATGGGGTGATAAATATTTTTGATTTATAATAAATGTACTATATAGAAAATGAACCACGAGAGGCTCGTTATGCCCGTGAACTGATTTTACGTGAGTTTGGCGATATTGATTTTCAGGAAGAAGGACACGTTTATACTCTGCATGGACAAGTAATAGAAACAACAATTTCCGGTCTTGGTCATCGTTTCGAGGCTCGTCCGTTTGATACAGATATGCAGGCTGAACGCTATGCCCAGCGTCATGGAAAGACGGCTGAATACTGGAAGTCGGAGTGGGAGGCAAAGGCGCTGAGGGCTACTACCTTAGGTACAAAGACGCATGAATATGGCGAGTCTCTTTCATACATACTGAATGGTCTGCCGAAGGAAATGATTCTTGACAGCGCTCTTCTACAGTATGATCCCGAGAATAATGATATCACACCATCTCATCCTAAAGAAGAAGCTGTTGCATTATTTCTGAAGAAGCTCCCGGCATCATATCATCTTGTACTTAATGAGGCTCGTGTTTATTCAGGAAAAAATCCTGATCAGTCGAAGAATATCAAAGAATTGATTTGTGGAACATTCGATATGCTCTACTGGTATGATGGCAATGGCAATCCTGAAAAGGCAGGCTATGTTCTTTTCGATTATAAGACTAACTCTGCGCTGCAAAGTGACTATAACCGTAAACATGGCAATTTCCTTCTGCCGCCTTTCAATGATATATACGAGGAAAACCTCGGTATGTACACCATTCAGCTGTCTGCGTATGCAATGCTGCTTGAGGATATAGGCATAAAATTGATGAATCGTATTCTCGTTTGGCTTACCGACGACGGTCGGTGCGAGCTTATACCCGTAAAGGACGTATCTGACCGACTGAGAAAAATCCTTTAGCTTAACCAAAATCGGTCAATAGACCGAGGTGCTTTTTTATTATCACAGGACTAAATGTCTCCTGTTTGCTTGCTTACAAAATAAAAACCGTCGGACTCATGAGCCCGACGGTATACTTGACAATTTAAGTTCGTGCTTAAATTACTCTGCAACCATTGTGTCAGCAGCCATTGTGTCAGCAGCCATTGTATCAACAACTGCTACAGTGTCAGTGTCCTGTGCAGGACCCTGCTGTGTCTTACCATTGTTACAAGATGCGAATGAGATAGCTGCGATAGCAACGAACATCAAAACTAATTTCTTCATTTTTTAAGCTTTTTAAATCAGTAAAACAATCAATTGTTATTTAAAACCGAAGCAAAGGTACTACTTTTTTTCTTTAAGCAACGCGTTTTTATAGTTTTTTTTCGGTGATTTCTGTAACTTATTCTTAAATCATTGTAAATCAAGATGATAGCTATGTTTAATTTATGTTAACAGTATTGCCAATTGATAAAAATCAATGTTTTTTATCCTTTCTGTTTGCCCAAATATAACGTTTGCCGGCGAAATAAAGAGCTATAACGGCTATAATTGCAACAATGGTAAATGTTATTAATCCACTATACTCGCTTATTTTTGCAGCCAGCTGCTCTTCCGGTACGAAAGAGTGCAGATACCAGCCCATTGCAGCGAGGATAATATTCCATGTGCCTGCACCAATGGTGGTGTAAAGCAGAAATTTCCAGTAGTTCATCTTTGCCAGACCGGCAGGAATGGAGATAAGATGTCTCACGCCGGGGATTAGTCGTCCGCTTATAGTTGCTGCCATTCCGTGGTCGTTGAAGTATTTTTCTGAGTGTTCCACCTTCTCTTGATTGAGCAGACACAGCTTGCCCCATTTGCTGTTCGCGAATCTATATATAATAGGTCTGCCCAGATAGTAGCCCGCCAGATAATTGATTGTTGCTCCACAATCGGCGCCTATTGTTGCTGCAATGATAACTAAAAAGATATTCATATTTCCTCCTGCGGCGTGATAGGCGGCAGGAGCAACGACAAGTTCCGACGGAACCGGTATCACAGTGCTCTCGAGAAGCATGAGAAACCAGATGATGGGATAAGTAAGATGTTCGAGAAGTGACAGTATGAAATCCATGTTTATTATAAATAAGCGGTAGGGAAGAACCTTACCGCATTGTTTTGTTATTTGCCTTTATTATCTTTTAGACCTACAGTCGAGTTGAATACCGGATGCTCCGAAGTAGAGTCTTTATCGACATTATAATAGCCGATGCGTTGGAATTGCAGGTACGACAGTGCGTCAAGTCCTGCTGCATACTTCTCGACAAAGGCTTTCTTGTTTACGCTGAGCGAGTTTGGATTGATGAACGGGCGCATTGCGTCGATGCCACGAACACCGTTTTCCTTCTCATATTGCTTTATTGCGTCGCGAGGATTCTCGCAGGTCCACAGGCATTCATAGTTGCGCACCTCTGCAGGAACACAGTGTTCAACAGACAACCAGTGTATAGTTCCTTTTACCTTTCGGTTGGCACCTTCTGTTCCTGCCAGTGAGGTCGGGTCGTATGTGCAGTAGATTTCCTCTATCTCGCCAGTCTTTTCATTTGCTTTGAAGCCTTTGCAGTCAACGATGTATGCGCTCTTCAAGCGTGTTTCCTTGCCCGGATACATACGGAAGAACTTTTTGTCCGGTTCTGCCTTGAAGTCGTCGCGCTCAATCCATATCTCGCGTGAGAACTCTATTGTATGAGTGTTTCCCTCGGTAATTACATTCCCCTCGGTGTCTTTTAGCTCAGGGTTGTTGATCACTTCGAGCTGTTCGACCTTACCCTCCGGATAGTTTGTGATGATGACCTTCACCGGGTCGAGAACTGCAGATACTCGTATCGCGCGTTCATTGAGGTCTGTACGTGCTGCAGCCTCCATGAGTTTGATGTCGTTCAGGGCATCGAATGTGGTGTAACCGATAGAGTCGATGAAGCGCAGTATAGACTCTGGTGAGTAACCACGGCGACGAATACCGCATATAGTAGGCATTCGCGGGTCGTCCCACCCGTTGACAACCTTTTCCTGTGTGAGTATTAGCAGGTTGCGCTTCGACATGAGCGTATAGTTAAGGTTGAGCTTGTTGAACTCAAACTGGCGAGGACGATTGTCTTCGATATTGTCGGTTTCGCCTCTCCATTCCTTTATCCATGTGACAAACAAGTCGTAGAGATCACGATGAGGAACGAACTCCAGCGTACATATAGAGTGTGTCACACCCTCCAGATAGTCGCTCTGTCCGTGTGTGAAATCGTACATCGGATATGCGTTCCACTTGTTTCCCGTGCGCCAATGTGGCATGTTCAGCACGCGATACATTATTGGATCTCTGAAATGCATGTTAGGCGATGCCATGTCGATCTTGGCACGTAGAATCATTTTTCCGGGCTCCACATTGCCGCTGTTCATCTCTTCGAAGAGAGCCAGACTTTCCTCTACAGGACGATTGCGGTAAGGCGACTCCGTACCAGCCTGCGTCGGTGTTCCTTTCTGTGCAGCAATGTCTTCTGAACTCTGCTCGTCGACATAAGCCCGTCCTGCCTTTATACACCATACGGCAAAGTCCCACAGGTCCTGAAAATAGTCAGAGGCATAAACCAGCTTGCCCCACTTGAAGCCGAGCCATGCGATGTCGCGCTTTATAGCTTCCACATATTCCGTGTCTTCCTTCTGTGGGTTTGTGTCGTCCATACGGAGGTTGCACGTTCCGCCAAACTTTTCTGCAACGCCGAAATCCATTGCGATGGCCTTGGCGTGTCCGATGTGAAGATAGCCATTAGGCTCTGGTGGGAAACGCGTCTGCAGACGTCCGCCGTTCTTACCTTCTTCGAGGTCGTTCTTTATTATCTGTTCGATGAAGTTAAGGTTTTTCTTCTCTTCAACTATATTCTCTTCGATATTTGCCATAAGTTTTATGTTATTGTCCGTTTCAAAGTTATGAAAAAATTCGATATTGTCGGCTTTCGTACGATATGTTTTTTACTTTATGCCTCTCTTGTTGAGTGCTTCTGTGTATTTCCGGGCGTTCTGCAGATGTTCAGGATAACTCACTGCAAAGTTGTGAGTGCCCGAGAAGTCTTCCTTCGCACACATATACATATAGTTGTGATGTACGAGATTCAGCACGGCATCAATACCCTCGACCGATGCAATGCGTATCGGACCGGGAGGCAGACCGATGTTCTTATATGTGTTGTAAGGCGAGTTGATGTTCAGCCAGTTTTTGTATATGCGGCGAGCCTCAAAGTCTTTCTTCGCAAATTTTATAGTAGGGTCAGCCTGCAGGGGCATACCTGCCTGCAGACGGTTGTAGTACATGCCGGCAATCATTGGCTTTTCCCGGTTGTTGGCAGTCTCTTCATCAATGATTGAGGCAAGTGTCATTACATTAACCGGGGTTAGATTAAGCGACGCAGCCTTGTGTCTACGCTCTTCGTTCCAAAATTTATGCGACTCCTTTTCCATGCGTTCAAAGAACTTGTCAGCTGGAGTATTCCAGAAAACTTCGTAGGTGTCAGGTATGAACATACATATCACCGATGTTGTGTCATAGCCGTATTTCCGGCACACAGCCTCGTCGTTAAGTCGGCTTATTATCGTCAGACTGTCAATCATGAGTCGCTTTGCCAGTTCTCCTGCAAGGCGTTCCTTGGTGCGTACGGAAGGAATGGTGAGATTGAGTGGTGTCTGACGTCCGTTCTTTATCTTGCGGAATACGTTGAATGTCATCTCACCTGGCTTTATCTCGTAGCGTCCCGTGCGGATATTCTTCTTGAAACTGCTGTGGCGTGCGAGTGTGCAGAAACCGATATATGCTGTACGCCTTGCGACGGTATCAATCTTCTGAAAGACAGAGTCCATAGTATCGTCATCGTCGATATAAACATATTTCTTCTCGTTGCCTTCGGTGAAAGACGCGAAAAAGTAAACATAGACAATGATTGCAATGAGCACACAACAGACAGCTGCTGCTATGGTATAAGGAAATTTCTTTGTTTTTAATTCCGTGAAGTTCATATATATAGTTGCATTTCGACCCTGCAAAATTACTAAAAATATTACTAAAAGGGTCGCTGTTAGGCTGAAAAGTTGTAATTTTGCAATGAAAAAGAAATATAGAACAATTATTGATTGCGAGATGAAAGAGTACAGTACATATATTTTCGACCTTGACGGAACGCTTTTAAACACGCTGAATGACCTTGCCACGAGCACAAACTACGCCTTGCGGACTATGGGCTTTCCTGAAAGGACCATCGAGGAGGTGAGGCGCTTTGTCGGCAATGGCGTTGCGTTGCTGATACGCCGTGCTGTGCCGGAGGGTACTGCCGAGGAAGTGACAGAACGCACGTTGTCGGTGTTTCGTGCCCATTATCTCGACCACGGATTAGACACGACAGAGCCTTATGAGGGTGTTCGTGAACTGCTTTCAGAACTGAAACGACGAGGCAAGAATGTTGCTGTTGTGAGCAATAAGTTCTATGATGCCACACGCCAGTTGTGCCGGCATTTTTTTCCCGACACTGTCAGTGTGGCAATAGGTGAGCGTAAGGGCATAGACAAGAAGCCGGCGCCTGACACCGTCATTGAAGCCTTGCGTGAGTTGGGCGTCACTGCTGACGGAGCAGTGTATATCGGCGACAGTGATGTGGATGTCATGACTGCCAAAAACAGCGGAATACCTTGCATCTCGGTGCTTTGGGGATTCCGTGATAAGGATTTCCTTATTCAGTCAGGAGCAAGAGAATTTGCTGAGAAACCAGAGGATATTCTATATTAACGTGAGTTCGACGAATTTAGAATAAAGCAATTTGTGTGTCTAATGTCCTTTGTACATTGATGGCACAGCTTCTGAAATGAAAGGCGCCGGAACATGTATGAGATAGAATATACCACACGCTTTCGCCGCTCGTTCAAGAAATGTATCAGACGTGGACTGGCTGCTGATTTAGTTGCAAGACGACCGGCGACTTATTTTGCATCTCATTGATACCGGCACACACGCCGATTTGTTCTGACATTTCTTTTGCGGAAATCTTTCCCGTCCCCACGCTCCGCATCGTCCGAGAGCGCGGGGGCGATTGTTTTCCCGCAAACCGCCTGCCGGGATTTTCTGTTTTCCGTCGTGTAGTCAATGCCAAATTTCGCGGTTTTTTGTCCGTCCGAGGCCTCGGATGAGCGGAAAATGAGAAAAATGACGTTTCTGCCACGGCGGAAGCATTTTTTCTAATCAATTTTATTCTTTACCATTATGATTAAAGACTTAAAGAAAAGCAGACTCCAGAACATGGAGCACTTCCAGTTTGCCGGACACCAATATTTCTAAATGTAATAAATCACACTCTCAAAGCGGAACGTAATAAATCACACCCCTTCGATTCATGTCATTTATAAACACGGGAATCATAGCACAGTAATGTAAGTCAGCTGCCATGCACCAGCGTAGGGGCATGATTTATCACGTTCCGCCTCAGCGTCGAGTCCATTGCGCGAGCTATTTGTTTCTCGGAGATTGCGGAACTTTCAATCAGTTTTTTACCGGACAACAATAAAAATCTATGCTTTGCTGTTTTTATGGTAAAGAGTATTATCGGAAACAAACAGAAAAGAGTTTATAAGGTGTAGAGCCTCGTTCCGGTATTCAGTATTCAGTATTGTCAGCTGAATATCGCTATACCTTATTATATATAAATAGCCCTGTCCTTTCTCGGACAGGGCTATATGTTGTATTGTTGCGTTTATGCGCAGGCAAAGAGAATTATCAACTGGGCTGTCAGAATTCGTAGGAACATTGACAATGGATAAACTGTTGAATATCCAATGGCAGGAGCCTCTTTCGAACAGCTTGCATTTGCAAAGCCGAGTGCCGGCGGGTCAGTATATGTACCGGCAATGGCACCCATCAGTGTAAAGTAGTTGAACTTGTATTTCCATCTCGCCAGTGGTGCAACGATGAGGATTGGGATGACGGTCATGAGGAAACCGCATAACACATACATCAGTCCGTCGCCCTCAGTGATAGTCTGCCAGAATCCTGCTCCTGCCTTTATACCGACACAGGCAAGGAAGAGTGCAAGACCAATCTCGCGAATCATCATATTTGCTGATGTGGTGGTGAATGTCACAAGCTTACATAGATGACCGAAACGACCAATTAGTATCGCTATGATAAGCGGACCACCGGCTAATCCCAGTTTCAATGGGACAGGCATCCCCGGGAACATGATTGGAATTTGTCCGAAAATAATGCCGAGGAATATACCGATGAATATTGTTGCAAGGTTTGGATGGTTCAGACGCTTTACAGAGTCGCCCATGATGTCGGCTACACGCTGTACATTCTCTTCCGGACCGACAACCATGATGCGGTCGCCTACATGGAAGTGATGATTACGAGAAGCGAAAAGATCCATGTCCTGACGTGATATACGCGTAACGTTTACACCGAATACACTTGAGAAATGCATCTTGCCGAGAGTCTTACCATTGATTTTAGGGTTAGTGACAATGATACGGCGTGACACCATGTGCACCTGCTTATTCTCTTCCTCCTCGAACTTTCTTCCTGTCTCAGGACCGATAAACGCCTTTACGGCATCTACGTCGCTTTGTGCACATACGACGTATAGTTCATCGCCTTTAGTAATAACAGTATTTCTGTTAGGCACGATGAATTCATCTTCATGAATCATACGCGTTATGACAAAATCGCGTTTCAGAAAGTCTGACAGTTCAAGAATTGTTCTGCCGGAGATGTAATCGTTGTCAGCACGCAGTGCCATGACATGTGGTATCTCATGCGGGTCGGCAGCTTCTGCGTCGGCAAGTATCTTTTCTTCTTTCTCTGTCGATATTCTACTGATGTAACGAACAAGAATCGTTGCTCCGATGATACCAAGTACACCAAGAGGATAGGCACAAGCATAACCATTGGCAATGAGTGGAATCTGACCTCCGAAAGTATCTGCACCAAGTGAGCTTATCGCCTCTGTCGCAGCACCAAGACCAGGGGTGTTTGTGACAGCACCATAAAGAGTACCGGTAAGCATAGCGAGATTAGTGTTGCTGTGGTCGAAGAAAAGATAATAGCAACCGAACATCACTGCTACATTCAGCAGAATTATCGCAACCGACATCAGGTTCAATGGCACGCCCCCTTTCTTGAAGCTTTCAAAGAAGCCCGGCCCTACTTGAAGACCGATACAGAAGACGAACAGAATAAGTCCGAAATCCTGAAGAAAGGTAAGCAGTTCTTTGTCAGCCGTGAAGCCAAGATGTCCGGCAAGGATGCCTGCAAAAAGCACCCATGTGACACCAAGTGCTATACCACCGAATTTTACTTTTCCTAACAGCACACCGACTGCAATTACTATTGACAACAACAGCACGGTGTGGGCAATGCCTTCGTTAACGGCAAATAAATTAATTAACCAATCCATTTTCGTATTTATTTTTTAGTAGCTTCGTGCGATAATGACACGGTATTTGCTTGGTTTTCCGGAAACCATGTCAATACCTGCGGTCTGTTCATAGCCATAAGGAACACAGCGAATGGTAGCCTGTGTCTCTTCCTTTATCTTTGCTTCTGTCTCGGCTGTACCGTCCCAGTGGCACAGGAAGAATCCTCCATTCTTAATCTTCTCCTTGAACTCCTCGTAGTTGTCACATTCGTAGATGCGCTCATCGCGGAATGCTTTTGCCTTGGCAAGGATATTATCCTGAATATCGTTAAGGAGTGTCTCGACGTAATCGGTGATTCCTTCAATCTGACGTGTCTCCTTCTCAAGAGTATCGCGGCGCATTATTTCAATAGTGCCGTTCTCCATATCGCGTGCACCAAGAACAAGGCGCACAGGAACACCCTTCAATTCATAGTCGGCAAACTTGAATCCAGGGCGTTTGTTGTCAGAATTGTCATATTTCACGCTTATGCCTTTGGCACGAAGTCCTGCCATTATCTCTGCTGCCTTCTCGTCGAGCTTGACCTGAGTGTCAGCCTTTCCTCCGATAGGAATAATAACCACCTGCAGTGGAGCAAGGCGTGGAGGGAGCACAAGACCGTTGTCATCAGAGTGAGTCATGATGAGCGCACCGATGAGACGTGTGGAAACGCCCCATGATGTAGCCCATACGTAATCAAGCTTATTGTCCTTGTTGAGGTAAGTGACATCAAATGCTTTGGCAAAATTCTGTCCGAGGAAATGCGATGTGCCGCTCTGCAGAGCTTTGCCGTCTTGCATCATAGCTTCTATTGTGTATGTGTCGAGAGCACCTGCAAAACGTTCCGTCTCGCTCTTCACTCCCTGCACGACTGGTACAGCCATCCATTGCTCGGCAAAGTCGGCATACACTTTAAGCATTTTCTTTGCCTCTTCCTCTGCTTCTTCACGTGTGGCATGAGCTGTATGACCTTCCTGCCACAGGAACTCAGAAGTGCGGAGAAACGGACGTGTACGCATCTCCCAGCGCATTACATTACACCATTGGTTGCACATCAATGGCAGATCGCGCCATGACTGAATCCAGTTTTTATAAGTGTTCCAGATGATTGTCTCTGATGTAGGGCGGATAATGAGTTCCTCCTCAAGCCGTGCCGAAGGATCAACAACAACGCCATCGCCATTGTCATTAGTCTTCAGTCGATAATGAGTGACCACAGCGCACTCTTTTGCAAAGCCTTCTACATGTTCAGCCTCGCGTGAAAGGAATGACTTCGGGATAAGTAGTGGGAAATAAGCATTAACAGCGCCGGTCTCCTTGAACATTGTGTCAAGCTGCTGCTGCATCTTTTCCCAGATAGCATAGCCGTAAGGCTTTATCACCATACAGCCACGAACAGCGCTCTGCTCTGCAAGATCGGCTTTCATAATGAGGTCGTTGTACCATTGACTGTAGTTCTCACTACGCTTGGTAAGTTCCTTCAATTCTTTTGCCATAGTATTAATATATTTAATTGGTATTATATTTTCGTGCAAAATTACAAAAAAATGTTCGGAAACGCGCCTTTATCGTGAAAAAAGAATTACCTTTGCATCTGTTATCAGGCATATTCACTTAAAACATACGATAATTATGAAGAAAATGAAGATTGCAGTGTTCGCTATGTCACTGCTGACTGTTATTAGTTGTTCTACAAATGCAGGAACAGGTTCACTTATCGGAACCGGAGCCGGTGCAGCCCTTGGCGCTTTGGCAGGCAGACTGATCGGTGGCAATGCAAAGGGAGCAATTATAGGTACAGCTATTGGTGGCGCTGTTGGTGCAACGACAGGCTCACTCATTGGAAAGCGTATGGATAAGGTTAAGGCTGAGGCTGAGGCAAAGTTACAGAACGCCCGCGTAGAGGGTGTTACTGATATTAATGGTCTTCCTGCAGTAAAGGTTACATTCGATAATGGTATCCTTTTCAAGGTCGGTAAGGCTGACCTCCAAACATCTGCAAGGACAGAACTCGCTAACTTCGGTGGCGTCCTTAAGGCTAATCCTGATTGTTCGGTAGCTGTTCAAGGATTCGCATCATCGGACGGTTCTGAACAGACAAACCTTACACTCTCTCAGAAGCGTGCTGACGTTGTTTCTTCTTATCTTAAGGCAAACGGCGCAGCATCAAGCCAGATCGCTTCTTCAATGGGTTATGGTGAGACGCAGGAATATCTTATCAAGGATGCAAACGGTAATGAAGACCGCGTAGCAAGCCGGCGTGTAGAGGTTTATCTCTATGCTTCACAGGCAATGATCGATGCTGCTAAGGCTGGAAAACTGAATTAATCTGCAAAGTTATTCGATAAAACTTCGGGGCACTCATCATTAGAAACAGGTGGGTGTCCCGTTGTCTTCTCTTATGTATATCATTTGGAAATTACTCCGTTGGCTATTGGCTTTGTTTTTCGTCTCCACAATCCTTGTTGTGGTGCTTTATCGTTTTCTGCCGGTCTATGCGACACCACTGATGTTTATTCGCACAGTCCAACAGATCACAAGTGGCGAGATGCCACGCTGGCATCATCAATGGGTGAGCATGGAAGAGATTGCTCCGTCCATGCCGGTTGCTGTAATGGCATCGGAAGATCAGCGGTTCCTACTGCATCACGGTTTTGATTTTGATGCTATAGAGAAAGCGGCAAAGCATAACCAGCGCTCTAAACGCAAACACGGTGCGAGCACAATCAGCCAGCAGACAGCAAAAAATGTATTCCTATGGCCGGGACGTTCATGGACAAGAAAAGGTTTAGAGGCTTATTTCACATGCTTGATAGAACTTTTCTGGAGCAAGCAACGCATTATGGAGATATACTTAAACTCTATAGAAATGGGTGACGGGATATATGGCGTCTCGTCAGTTGCGCGCCATAATTTCGGAAAAGAAGCCGGCGAGCTGTCACGCGGCGACTGTGCACTCATTGCGGCAACACTGCCAAATCCAAGGCTATACGATTCGGCTAATCCAAGCGCATACATAAGGAAGCGCCAGGCAAAGATTCTGCACGAAATGAAATTCATTCCTCTCTTTCCTAAGGAAGGTGAAGAGATTAACTCAAAAACAGTATCCAGTGGAATATATTCTCGATAATCTAAATCCAAGTCAGCGGGCAGCTGTCGAGTACAACGACGGACCGTCGCTTGTCATTGCAGGTGCAGGTTCAGGTAAGACGCGTGTTCTCACCTATAAGATTGCATATCTGATACAGCAAGGGTTTAATCCTTGGAACATTCTTGCCTTGACATTCACCAATAAGGCAGCCAACGAGATGAAGGAACGCATTGGCAGACTTGTAGGCATGGAGAGAGCACGTTATATCGAGATGGGAACATTCCACTCCGTCTTTTCGCACATTCTGCGTCGTGAGGCTGAGAGTATGGGCTACACTTCGCAGTTTACCATATATGACGAGACGGACTCGCGTTCACTTATAAAATCAATAGTGAGGGAGATGTCGCTTGACGACAAGATATATCGGCCGTCAGCCGTGCACAACAGTATCTCCATGGCGAAGAATCATATCATCTCTGCACAGGATTATATAAACAACAGTGCTCTGACTGCCCGCGACAAGGAGGCGCTTATTCCGAAGACAGGAGAGATATACATTGCATACGAGCAGCGATGCCGCAACGCAAATGCAATGGATTTCGACGACCTGCTTATGCTTACCTATCGTCTGTTTGTTGAACATGAGGACGTGCGTCGTAAGTGGGCGGAGAAGTTCAGATTCATACTGGTCGACGAGTATCAGGATACGAACAAGGTTCAACAGCAGATTGTTGAGTTGCTCGCAGAGGAGAGCCATCGCGTGTGTGCCGTTGGCGACGACGCCCAGAGCATTTACGCTTTCCGGGGAGCAACGATTGATAATATATTAAATTTCAATATTGTTTATCCTGAGGCAAAGCTTTTCAAACTTGAGCAGAACTATCGCTCTACACAGCGCATAGTGGCTGCAGCCAACTCTCTGATAAAGCATAACACGCAGCAGATACCGAAGAATATTTTTTCCGAGAATTCCGAGGGCGATATGCTGACACTGAAGATGACTTACTCTGATAAAGAGGAGGCTGCTGTCGTATGTAAGGAAATAAAGCGGATAAAACAGAGCGAGGGCGGGGAATACTCCGATTTTGTTGTGCTTTACCGTACAAATGCCCAGAGCCGTACCTTCGAGGAGGAATGTCGCAAGCAGGGCATTCCTTATAGAATATATGGAGGACTGTCGTTTTATCAACGTAAGGAGATAAAGGATATCGTCGGATACTTCAGGCTTGTGGTTAATCCCGACGACGAGGAGGCATTCAAGCGCATCATCAACTATCCCGGGCGCGGTATCGGCAGTGTCACTATTGACAAGATTGCCAATGCCGCGCAAGAGTATGGCGTAAGTTTATGGGACGTCACCGCAGACCCGGAGCGCTATAGCCTTGGAGTAAACAAAGCGACTATTGGCAAACTTCAGAAGTTCACCGAGATGATACAGGGCTTTATTGACAATCTCAATGTCAAGAATGCCTACGACCTTGGACAGTCGATTATTCAAGAGAGCGGCATACGTGAAGACCTCTTCTCGAGCAATGAGCCGGAGTTTATTTCACGTCAGGAGAACCTTGAGGAGTTCATGTCGGCACTGGGCGATTTCGTTGAGGAAAAGCGCGAAGAGGGGCAGGAAGAATATGCCACTTTACCTTTATTCATTCAGGAAATCTCATTGCAGACGGACAAGGAGAGCGACGACGGCAGTGCGGAGAAGGTCACGATGATGACCGTCCATTCTGCCAAGGGTCTGGAATATCCGACAGTATTCATTGTGGGCATGGAGGAGAATATCTTTCCAAGTGCCATGGCATCAGATTCAACGCGTGCACTTGAAGAGGAGCGTCGCCTGCTTTATGTTGCCATAACGCGGGCGGAGAAGCATTGTATCCTCACTTGTGCACAAAATCGATGGCGATATGGCAAGCTGGAGTTTTATGTGCCAAGCCATTTCCTCAACGAGATAGATAGGCGATTCCTGCGTGTGGAAAGTCAAGGCGTAAATGGCATGATGAACAGACGTCGCAATCGCGTTTGGGACAATGATTATCCTGAGTATAGCTCGCGAATGCAGAACTCCCGACCTGTGGCTGATCAGTTTCGTGCTGATGCGAAGCCAAAGATTACGCATGCCCAACGACCGGAAGTGCCAATTGATCCTTTGAGCCCGGCTTTCAGACAGTCGATACAGCAAGCACGAGCTAATCAGCGTTTAGGTCATGGTGCGCAAGCAGGAGGATTCCGTCAGGCTGGTCAGCCACGGGCTGTCGCCCCCACCGTGCCACAAGGCTTCAAACCATTGTCGAAACGCCCGACGGCAGCTGGGCGAAACACTCCTTCGCCGACCGCGGATGATTATAAAGGACTATCGGAAGGGACGGTTATTGAACATCAGCGTTTCGGAATCGGCACCGTCACGAAACTCGAGGGAGCCGGCGATGATGCCAAAGCCACTGTTGAGTTCAGAAATACGGGCACAAAGCAACTGCTGTTGAAGTTTGCCAAATACAGTATAGTGCATTAATACCAAACATATAACGACAGGCGTCACATTATAACCATATAAGGAGTGGAACATCCGTTATCGTTTATTATAGTCATCTCATTAAAAAGCAATGCGACAGAATGACTATACACAGGATATACCACAGTAACTTACACACCTTATTATTATATTATTGATGTCCGGTAAACAAATTATAGCGATGAATCGAGTAAACAGGCAATCCGGCAGGCGTAGGGGCGTGATTTATCACGTTCCGCAATCTCCGAGAAACAAATAATCACTCAGGCGCTCGCACAATAGACCACTACGCCTGAGGCGGAACGTGATAAATCACGCCCCTACGGCGTCCCGACAAACGCCGGAGTTTGTCGAGACAGCGT
>CAJPPF010000007.1 GCA_905372445.1 uncultured Prevotella sp.
GGTTTACTGCTTCATTGCCCAGAGCGGAACGTGATAAATCACGCCCCTACGCTGACGCATTGCGGCTCATTCACATTTACCGAGGTATGATATCCGTGTTTATAAATGGCATGGCGTTAGCCGTAGGGGCGTGATTTATCACGTTCCGCCTTAATAATCATGTCATTATTTATCCCGCTCCGCTTTGCCCAACCTTTGCAAACACAACAGCAAATGATTGTGGTCTTGCCACACTGTGATGGACGGCAAAGCTTTATTACCAAAGACAACGTTACATACATCTTATTCAGAACTGGCGTATCGTAAAGAAAATTCATCTTTGTGATTTTTAGCGAAATAGAAAATCAAAAGCGATGATTTGCCAAGTCAGCATGGCATAAAACCATGTATTCGAGAACCGAGTAAAGTAGAAATAAACTTCATTCCGTGCTTTTTCTCTCAAAAAGCGACGGTTCTTTCCGCTAAAAGCGACGGTTTCATCGGTAAGAACCGCTGGTATTAGAATCAAGAAACGGCGGTTCTTGAAACTGATTCGTGTTTTTGTCGGCATCAGAAAAGTCTATTATTCTGATTATCAATATCTTTCATGTAATGCTGAAAATACGCGTTTTTTGTCACCGAACGGCAATGTGCCTTCGAATATCGGCTGTATGCATGGTCAGAATAGCCTTTTTGTTGAATTTTTTACAGTATCAGGAAGAGCAATGGAAAGGTGGATGAAACGCAAAAAGAGGATGTGTCGAACAAAATGACACACCCTCGGCAATTATAGTTTTTAGTGATTGTAGTTGGTCTCTGTATCAGAGAAATATATCTTTTAACCCGAATCGGTTATTAGGGTTTAATACTTGATTGTTCGGACGGAACGTGATAAATCACGCCACTACGCCATTCGGAATGCGATGAATCCCGCTCCTACACATTTATTTCAGAGTGAACTTTGCCTTTAGCGGCAGGTTGTCTGATGCGTTGCCTACAAGTGCAGTGAAGACGCCCGGCTCTGCCTTCCAGTCGTGTGCTGCCTCGTCGAAGAAGCTGAGAGCACGGCGGTCGATGGTGATCGTCACGTCGCGACTCTCGCCCGGCTGCAGGTACACTTTTTGAAATCCTTTCAGTTCCTTATAAGGGCGGTCGACCGATGCCTTGGCGTCGTTGATATACAGCTGTACGACCTCCGCTCCGGCACGCTGACCGGTATTGGTGAGGGTCACTGTTGCGGTGAGTGTTTCGTCGGCAGTCATCTCCTTTGCCGACAGGCGAAGGTCGGAAAGGCGGAATGTGGTGTAACTCAGCCCATGACCGAAGGCAAAGACCGGCTTTATCTTCTTCAGGTCGTTCCAGCGATAGCCTACGTAAACGCCCTCGCTGTATTCCTGATCGATGATTTCCTTTTTGCCGTCGCGCCATGTGCCGGGGTAGGTGCCGAGAGCATGAGGCGCATAATCGGTCAGACGGTTGTTCCATGTCATAGGGAGTTTCCCGCTTGGATTGGCGTCGCCGCAGAGCACGCTTGCCAGTGCCTCGCCAGCCTGCGAGCCGATGAACCAGCCCTGGATGATGGCAGGAACCTTCTTCACAAACGACAGGTGGGCGGCATTGCCGGAGATATTCACGTAGACGATATTCCTGTTAACCTCAGCCAGTGCCTCTACTACGCTGTTCTGTCCGTAGGGAAGGTCGAAGTCCTTGCGGTCGTGCCCCTCCGAATCCTGATATTCAGCCTTGTTGAGACCGCCGAAGAACACTACGTAGTCGACCGTCTTGGCAGCCTCTACGGCGTCAGCAATGAGTTGCTCAGCCGAACGGCTCTCTGTGAGATCCTGCCCTGTGGTCACTCCGTTGAACTCGCCAGTGACATCGCCTACATATCCACGCTGATAGCGAACCTCCACGCCATCCTTCTCAAGACGCGCCTTGAGACCGTCGAAAGGAGTTACCTCGCGCTGTACCTTCAGTGACGAAGAGCCACCGCCGACGGTCATCATCTTAATCGCGTTCTCGCCGACGATGAGCACGCGGCGTGTGCGCTTGGTGTCGATAGGCAGAACATGGCGGTCGTTCTTCAGCAGTACGATGCCCTCTTCGCCGATGCGCTTTGCTGCATCGTAATGCTCGTCAGAGCAGAGGAAACCGACGCCTTTGTTCCTATTCATCGTAGTGCGATAGAAGAGACGCAGCACACGACGGACCTTATCGTCGAGACCTTCCATTGTGTACTTGCCGTCGATGATACCTTTCATGTAAGGATCAGCCATGTAGTAATTGTCGTAGGCGTTGGATACGCCCCAGTTCAAACCGTCTGTCCATGAGCCGAACTCCATGTCTACACCGTTGAGCACTGCGTCGTCGGTGTTGTGAACGCCGCCCCAGTCGGAGACGACGACACCGTCGAACTGCCATTCGCCTTTGAGAATATCGTTCAGAAGATACTTGTTGGTGCAGTTGTGCTGGCTCTTATAGAGATTGTAGCCACCCATCACCGCCATGGCTTTCGCGTCTTTCACCGCAGCGTGGAAGCCTGGGAAATATATCTCGTAGAGGGCGCGGTCGGAGACAATGGCATTGACATTATTGCGATACTCCTCGTCGTTGTTGAGTGCGAAATGCTTCACGCAGGCAGCAACGCCCTTCGCCTGCATGGCAGTGATGTAAGGCACGACCATCGTAGAGGTGAGGAACGGGTCTTCGCCCATATACTCGAAGTTGCGTCCGCCAAGCGGTGTGCGGTAGATGTTGATGCCGGGACCGAGAATCATTGACTTTCCACGATATAGCGCCTCCTCTCCGAGACTCTGTCCGTAGAGCCGCGACATCTCAGGATTGAAGGTCGCCGCCAGACAAGTCAGCGCAGGGAATGCCACACACGAGTCGTTGGTCTGACCAGCCTGCTCCCATTCATCCCACAATACGTCAGGACGGACACCATGCGGACCGTCGGAAGCCCAGAAATCGGGGAAGCCCAGACGCTTGACACCTGCCGACGAGAACTTCGACTGTGCGTGGATGACATTAATCTTTTCACGCAGCGTCATGCGCGACAACGCGTCTTCTATGCGCTGCTCGACGGGTTTGGTGTCGTCGAGATAGACGGGAGTCTGCGCCCTCGTCACCATTGGCATGGCGAGAAGAGAGAGAAAGAGAAGAGAGAGTTTTTTCATTTGGAAAGAGTTTGGAACCCCTGCCGACATCATGAAATGCCGGGAGGGATAGTCGGTTATTGTTTCGTGATTGTGAGTACGCCGTTTGCACATCCTGCAGACAGGTCGACGGTGAAGACGTATGTGTCGCCTATGGTTAGCTCTACGCCGTCGCGCAGGTAGATGTTACCGTCGTCGTGCTTCACACCATTCACCTCTGTGCCGTTGCCGATGCCGAAGACATCGCTACTGGTGGTGAGGAGATAGTCGCCTGCAGAGCCTTTGAACTCCGTGCCCCAGCCTGCCTGACCGAAGAACTTGAAGTTGACCTTTGCAGGATTGAGCTGCTTGCCTACGGTGAGCGTGATGCGGTAGCGCTTGTCGGCAATGGGTGTCAGACAGTAGTCGTAGTCCTCGCCCGTCCACCAGTCGTGGACGTTGCTTGCGGTGTAGACAGGCTTTCCGACACCGTTGTTGCCTATAATCCAGAGGGCGCCGGTGCCGTCGGCATTGAGTGTAGCGCTGTGGGTGGCGTCATTCATCTTCCAGATGCGGAAGGCGAGGTTGCCGTAGTCAGCCTTGACGGTGTAGAGACCCGTCAGTCCGAGGAATGTATATGTGCCGTCGCCGTTCTTCGTGAACCAGTCGGCGTCGTGGAACCAGCGTCCGGAATTTATTATCGACTCGCCTGCAAACTCGTATTTTCCACCATGCGAAAGCTCACCTACGTAGGCGTTGGCATCCTTAGTAAGCACGATCTCTATTGATGCCGACGGGTCGGCAGTCTGCGGACCGAAGTCATAACTGAGGACATTGAATGTCACGGTGTTTGCACCGCGGTTGCCATTGAACAGGATGTCGTCGGTGCGACCTTCCGTTACACTCTCATTGCCCTGCCCGAAGGTAATCTCATTGCCGTTAGCACCAACCTTAGGAGCGACGAAATGACCTTTGAAGGTGCGGTTCTTGCTTGTGTAAGAGCCCTTGAACAGGAAAGGATCGGCAGCGTCAGGAGTGAGTACCACCGGCTTGCCGTTGGACGGGATGAAGGTGATCGACTCGTAATGCGGTCGCGACACTGGCAGGTCGACGGTCTGTTCTGTCTTTGCCAGGCGGATGTTCTGCAGCACAAGACGTATCTTTGCCGTACCGTCAGGCACGTTCTTTCGCAGCGGACAGAAGAGGTTGACGTTGTATGCGCCTTCTGTCTTGGTGCGTGTCACCTGCGAACTGACCTGCTCGCCGGAATACTCCATGTATGCCTTGAGGGTCGACAAATCCACACCGTTGGCATCAGAGCACTGCACTTGGAAGTGGATGCTGTCGCCATAGAGGGCGGCGGTAGGTGCGTTGATGATGCTTAGAACAGGATTGCCGGCACCGGAGGTGGCATCGTCAGAGCATGAGGCGGCAATGACGAGACCACACATCAGGATGAATATATTCTTAATGCTTCTCATATCAGTAGTCCTCCTAAGTTATTTCTTCCACTTTACTGATGTCACACCCTGTGCGGGAACCGTCACACGGCAGTAGGAATCGCCGTCTGACAGGTTCACCGACAGACTCACCTCGTCGTTGTTTACCAGTACGGCGCCGTAGCTTCCGTCAGGATTGACGAACGTGGCTGTTATTAGCTTTGAGCTCTCGATGCTGCGGCTTGTGCCTACGCGGACAGCACCGGGCTCTGCAGCTGATGACATGTGGGCTATAATATAATAATGTGAATTTTTGGTATATGTCTTATAGTTCGCCGGGTCGATGTCGATAGCGCCGTAGCACGTCTGGCAACCGCCAGCAAGGTTTGGTCCCATATTCGTGTCGAGCATCAGGTTCCAGACCAGCACAGCCTTGCACTGCTGGTTGACCGTGCCGAGAGCAACGTTATGCATGTCAGCCAAGAGACGCGTTGACAGAACACGACCATTGTTCCATACACCTATGGAAGACTCTGAGAAGATGAGCGATTTTTCAGGTGCCTTATTGAAGATATCGGTTAGTTCGGTGTTCGAACCGCCGTAATCATGGTAAGCAGCCCCCACGACAAGTTCCGAACCTTCGTAGTTGTTGCCGAGAGCATTGTAGATTTTCACAGGATAATCTTCCTGATCGGGGTTGTTTTCGTAGTTGAAGTTATGGTCGAAGACATAAATCTGAGTAGCCAGTCCGGCTTTCTTGAATGCTGCCGCCATGCTCTTTACCAATGGCGCTTCTTCTTGCCAAGGCATGTAGGTTGACGCACAGTTGGCATGGTTGAGAGGCTCGTTCTGCGGACTGACGGCGAAGATATTGATGCCTTGCGCCTTCATGGTCTCGACAAACTTGACGAAGTACTGTGCGTATGTATCGTAATACTTCGGATTGAGATGCCCGTCGACCCATGAGTTGTGAGGGCGCATGTTTCTGAGATTATCGACTTTCATCCATTTCGGACATGTCCACGGAGCAGCAATAATCTTCAGGTCGGGGTTGATAGCGAGGATATCCTTAAGGATAGGAATAACGTATTCCGTCTCGTCAGTGTAAAGACGGAAGTTCTCCAATCCTTCTTTGTCGCAGAGTGTGTACTCCGTGCTTGAGAAGTCATTGCATCCGATAGAGATGCGTGCATAGCTGACACCATAGCCTTCGGTCTTTGAGTATGTGCGCTTAAGGAGGTCGGCACGTGCTTCAGGCGACATTTTCAGCAGGTTATAGCATGTGCTGTAGGTGATGGCATAGCCGAAACCATCGATTGTCTGGTATCTCTTGTTGAGGTCCAACTGTATGGTTGAGGGGGCAAGACTCTTGCCGGCATGGACATCTGCACGTCCTTCGTAGAGCCTGTTATAGCCGTCGGCAGTGGTTGTGAACGTCACGGCTGTGCCTTTGGCAGGAACTCCTGTAGGGAAAGGCTCGACGAGATCTTCGATAAGTGCCTCTGAACTGCTGCAGGCATTAAGCGATGCAGCTAACAGTATTGAGAAAATGCTTATCATATTTTTCATATCGTTATTGGTTTTATTTCTGTTGTTAGTATCCTGGGTTCTGCACAAGGTTGTCGTTGGCGTCAATCGCCTCCTGTGGCAGAGGGAGCAGATAAGAGTTCTCGTCGTATAGCTTCTTTTGTGGCAGACGCCCGGAGTCCTTGGCAAAGATAGCGTTCATCACCTCCTCAACCTTATTGTTTCGACAGAGGTCAAACCAGCGCTCACCCTCCATTGCCAGCTCCAATCGACGCTCATGGAGCACTGCGGCGATGGCTTCTTTCTTTGACATTGTCGCAGAAATGCCATTCAAGCCTACACGGCTACGTATCTGATTGACCAGAGCGACAGCCTCCGTAACATTTCCTTTATAAGCCTCTGCCTCTGCCTTTATCAGGATTATGTCGGCAAGACGGCTCTTATAGATGTTGTTGTAGCCAGAGCGCATCTTATACATGAACGCATAGTTGCTGGCAGGATAGTAGTTGCTCCATGTGCAAGCCTCGTAGTGTATGGTCTGGTCCTTACGAATATTGTCGCCCTCGCGGTCGAAAGCACCGGCAAGATCGCGTGATGGAGTGATCCATTTTGCCCATGTGAAGTGGTATTCAGGGTTCTCCAGAGCGCGTCCGAACATCCATGACACCCATGAACCGGCACCGACTGACCAGTGTAGCTCGAGGATTCCCTCGGTAGTGTTGCGCTTTATGCAGTCGCCATTGACAAAGCCCCACAGTGTCTCGTAGTCTTTCTCAAGAGCAAGTCCAGGAGTATTGATTACTTTGTCGGCATACTCGATGACCTTGTCGTAGTTGCGGGCAGTCTTCTCCGCATACACTTTTGCGAGGTATGCCTGTGCCACGGTCTTTGTCATTACGGTGCGGTCGGCACTGTTGAAGTTAGGTGCATGCTGCTCTCCATACTCAAAGTCGGAGATAATCTGGACGAATGACTCTTCTGCAGTGTTCTTCGGTGGGTAGTAGGAAGCCCATACTGACTCGATATTCTCAGCAGTAATCGGCTCTGCAATGGTCGTGATGATAGGGAAAGAACCCCACAAACGTGCCATATCAAACATTATTATTCCGCGGAAGATGCAGCCTTGTGCTCTCATCTCTTCGTACTCCTCTTTAGATAGCTGCCTCTTTTCGAAGAGCTGATCTACACCGACGATGAGTACATTAGCTTGTCCGATATCAGCAAGGAAACGGTTCCAGTCGCGGGCAATATCAATGTTGCTTGGGTCGATGGAGTTGTTTTCAAATGGTACAACCTCTGCTCCTGTGGTGCCGGCATAGGCATTGTCGGAGTGTGATTCTGCGACGAGCAGTTTATCGAGATACCAATGCTCCACACGACTGCGTAAGAGTTCATAGAGAGCTTTCAGCTGATCTTTCGCAGCATCTTTGTCTTTCAGGATTATCCGCTCCTCTGTATTGCTGGTGCCGTTGGTAATTTCCGTGAAATCAGAAATAGGCTCATGGTCGAGCGAACAGCTTGTTACAGTAGCGCCCATAGCTGCACTGACAGCCACAATACCTAATATGTTCTTGATATTTATATTCATAATCGTTTCCTCCTTGTTAGAATTCTGCTTTTAATCCAAAAACAAATGACCGTGACATAGGGTAGGTTCCCCAGTCTATTCCTTGCACAGAACCGCTGTTACCATACTGATTGACCTCTGGGTCCATGCCTGAATAGCCGGTGATAGTGATGAGATTCGTAGCACTTACATAAGGCATCAGTCTTGTGAGATGAAGGTTCTTGAGTAGTTTAGCCGGGATATCATAGCTCAACGCGATGTTTTTCACGCGGAGATATGAACCGTCCTCAAGGAAATATGTAGAGTTTTTCATGTCAAAGCCAGCCTTTGGCACTTTTGTAATCTGTCCCGGAACCTGCCAACGGTCGAGCACTGCAGTGGTTTGATTCTTACCGTCATACATGCCTTGGGTCTCCATCTTGCTGACGTTATAGATGTCGTTGCCGTAAGAGCCCTGCACGAGTATGTCGAGTGTGAGACCGTTCCAGCGTAAAGTATTGGTCAGACCATATACGAAGTCGGGGTTCGGGTCACCTATATATGTACGGTCGGATGAGCTTATCACGCCGTCTTTGTTGAAGTCGCGGTACATTAGTTCGCCCGTCTCGCGGTCTACACCGTCGGAGATATAGCCCCAGAAAGAGCCAAGTGGCATGCCAGGAGTGTTTCGAACTACATGGTCGCCGACGAAATCATTGGTGCGGGCATTGTAGTAGATCTGTGTCAGATAGAGTTTCGTCAGCTTGTTACGATTGAATGAGATGTTGAAATCGGTATCCCAAGAGAACTTTCCAACGAAGTTCTTTGAGTTTACCGTGAACTCAAAACCTTTGTTCACCATGTCTCCGCCGTTCCATGACAGTGTGTTGGCAGCCTGCCCCGGAGGAAGAGTTACGGTCATAAGCATGTTTGATGTCTTCTTGTAATAGTAGTCAGCAGTAAATGTCAGACGGTTGCCGAGGACGGTAAGGTCTATACCGATGTCAGTCTGGCTGGTTGACTCCCATGTCAACTCATGGTTTGGCAGTGTTGCCTGACGGGTAGTGATTGGTGTTGCCTTGGCATATTCCGGATGTTCATGGTCGAACCACTGTACGCGGTCGATGTTATAGCGTGCAAGATATGAGTAGTCACCCAGTCCGCTTTGGTTGCCGGTCTTTCCCCAGCCTCCACGCAGTTTCAGGTCGTCAATCCACGTGATGCTCTTCATGAACTTCTCCTGAGAGATGCGCCATGCGGCAGAGAATGAAGGGAACACTCCCCAGCGATGACCCGGTGCGAGCTTTGAAGAACCGTCTGTACGCATATTGACCGTAAGAAGGTAGGTATCCATGAGGTTATAGTTAGCACGAGCAAAGTAGGACATGATAGACCAGTCAGCGCCTGATGAACCTGTGCCGTTCCAGCTTATCATGTTAGCAGCGTTGAGAGTCTTGATGACAGAGCCTCCATAGTAGGAGCCGTTAATCCAGTTGCCGCTGTATTGAGAGTTGGTCCATGAAGAACCAGCCATAATACCGATGCCATGAACGCCGAACTGTTGCTTGTAATCAAGGATGTTGTCCCACACCATGACAGTGCCTATAGTGCGTGCATCGTATCCTGTGCCGCCGTTCTCGCGACCGTTGGTGGTCTTGATAGGGTCGAGGAAATTCATCGTAGTGCCCTGAGTGCGGTCAAATGTGAACTGGCTTGTCATGGTCAGCGTTTCCGGGATAAAGCTCAGTGTCGCCTTGCCCGAAGCAAGGAGTTTGTTGTAATATACCTTGTTGTCTTCCGTACGGGAGAGATTCTCGGCAGGCGACGTGATGTTCACGCCGTAGAAGTTGGTATAGTATTGGTTAGGTGCCGAAGGGTTCCATATAGGAGCGTAGGTAGGAGTATTGATGATTGATGTTATCACACCTCCACGGTTTGAACCTTGCCCTGATATGATGTTACCTTTATAACTGTAGTCGCTGTATGCAACATTTACACCAAGATTGAGCCATTTGTTGATTTCATTGTCCACAGAAGTACGGAAGTTATATCTGCGGAACGAGCTTTTCTTCAGTACGCCCTCCTCGCCGGAGTAGCCGCCGGATATATAATAACGCAGACGATCGTAGCTGTTGGTGACAGCGATCTGATAATCCTGCACTACACCGGTGCGGTATACCTCGTCAGACCAGTTGGTACGGTCGATAAGATTGTTTGGTAGTTTCAGCAGTCCTATTTCGTCCTGCAGCTCTTTATACTGCTGTGCATTGAGTGGTGTCTGGTTGTTGCGGACGGTATTTGCTGCAACATGAGCATTGAACGACACCTTTGCTACGCCTTTCTTGCCTTGTTTTGTCGAGATGATAATCACACCGTTGGCAGCACGCGAACCGTAGATGGCAGCCGATGAAGCATCTTTCAACACCTGTATAGTCTCTATGTCGTCAGCAGGGAGATAGTCGATATCGGTGAGTGGCACCCCATCGACAACATACAAAGGATTGTTGCTGGCATTGAGCGATGTCGTACCACGCACACGAACCGTAGGACCTGCGCCCGGCTGCCCTGATGCTTGTGATATATAGAGACCCGCAGCCTTGCCCTGCATGCCGGCAACAGCATTGATGATAGGTCGTGTGTCGAGGTCCTTCGTTGAGATTGTAGACACTGCCGTGGTGACATCCTTACGTCTTACCGCACCATATCCGATAGCAACGACCTCGTTCAGGATGTTAGCCTCTTCCTCAAGCGTTACTGTCATGTTAGCACTTGCCGCCACGTCTAATGTCGCGAAACCTATGTAGGAGATGCGGAGTGTGGCTCCTCTGCTGACTTTCAGAGTGAAGTGCCCTTCAATGTCGGTCGACACTCCGTTTGATGTGCCGACTTCAATGACGCTTGCGCCGATGACAGGCTCATTCCGGGAGTCAACCACCGTGCCGTTCACGTCGATTTTCTGTGCAGAAACCAACGTTGTGAGCATCAGTGCAAGAAGCGTGAAGAAGATGCGTCTTACAGAAGATGATGTTGCTTGTTTCATGAATATGCTGTTTTTTGTTTATATATCTTTAAGGTGAAAAATGGCATGTATGCCCAGATTTTACTGATCATACGCATACATGCCTAAATAAGGATAACAGCCCCACGGACAGGGGAGTAGTGAGATTGTTATCTGAGAATCTTTTTACCGTTTATAATGTTGATACCTTTCTGCATCCTGTTCACGCGCTGACCTGCAACGTTATAGATGCTATCAGTGGCAACCTTTGTAGAAAGCATTGTTATGCCAGTGTCAGTGTCAGTGATAGTAAGTTCGGCACTCTGGGCATCTTCCGCCACGACGAGCTTTACATGAACGTTATAGTCAATGCCGTCATCGCCGATAGTGAAGTTGTTGTTGTTATCGCCACGGGCACATGTGTACGGCTCGTTAAATGACAATGCGGTAGGAGCGTCTTGTGCAAGGAAGCAGGTCCATGTCTTGTCGATTGATACCTTGAACTCCTTGCCGCCGGGGAATGCCGTGATGTCCTTTGTCCAAGAACCGTCCTCCTGCTCTTCAAGCAACAGGGCGTTGCCTGCGTTCCAACCCTGGAAAGCGCCTACGAGACCGAAGCTGTGCTCTTCTGTCATTGTGCCATCTACCTTTATTGTGGCGTTGCCGTTCTCTGCAACAGTTAATGTGAACTTCGCGTTGTTAACAATCACACCTGCTGCGAAGCCGGTGTTGTCGCCATTCATTACGAGATTGTAAGTGTTGCCCGGCTCCATGCTCTTTCCGCCACCGCCGAGAGCACCGTCCCATGAGCGGTTCTTCACAATTTTCCAGTCGCCATAAATCTTGTCGATTGATGCTGTGTAGACGTTGTCGCCTTGTGACTCGAATACGAGAGGGTTGTTCTCGAAGCTCCAGCCTTGGAATGAGCCGACCATCATATACTCGTCCGTCTGTGGGTCGTTATTGACCGTGATAGTCTCTTCAGCCTTGATAGAGAAGTAATCGAGTGTTGTGCCGTCAGCACTTGGGTAGAACTCAAATGTTACGTTGTGCAGAGTTACGTCATTATTTACTGCACCGATGTAGATGTTATTGCCGTTCATAACGAGCGAGTAGTCTTCATCAGAATTGGTCGCAATAGGCTTTGCAATACCAAACTGATGGTCAGTCCACTGACCGTCTACAATTGTTTCAGGGTTTTTCAATATCTTGAATCCCCACTGTCCTGTTTTAAACTCAGCGACAGTAGCAGTATAACCGCCGTCATGTTCTGTAAATGTAATACAGTTCTCTGTGAGGCTCCAGCCATTATATTCGCCTGAAATGATGTAGTTGTCCTGAGCACTTGCCATTCCTGTGAAAGCAAAAAGTGCTGTGATTAGAGTAAAAATTTTCTTCATACACCTAAGTTTTTTAGTTTGTGTAAATACTGTTGTCTGATATGGCATCTATCGAATACCTATTATATTATTACGCGAGACAGATACTGTCTGTGAATTGATTTTAATCAACTGTGATGCAAAGATAGGAAAAGAAATTGATAATGCAATATCTACAAAGGTCATAAAGTGGAGTTTATAAAAGTATATAATTATTTAAATCACTGATAATCAAGCTATATATATTTATATCTAATAAAAACAAAGTGGATAAAAAATTATATTTTTCAATAAATTCTGCGTTATTTTCTTGTTCTGCCTGTTAAATTTTTGTATCTTTGTGACGTTAGAACGATGAGGCAATGAAAGCAGTATTATTTCTTGTTTTTCTTTTCTCGGGTATCGTGCAAAGTAATGCCCAGAACTTGGATTCCCTATATAGGGAACTCGACAGGTGTATTGAACAATCTGCACTATATACTAAGGAAAAAGAGAAACGGATAGCAGAACTCGAGAACGACATAAGCAGCGTTCATGGCCAGGAGGCTAAGTATGAACTGACATTTAAACTCTATCAGGAGTACAGTCCCTACAACGACATGAAAGCCAAGGCAGCACTGGCGAAAGCGCTTGCCATAGCCGAGCAAAGCGGCGACATGGACAAGCAGTATCAGATTTTCTCGTTTCTCGCTTTGCAGAACTCTATAAGTGGATACTACAGCGAAGCGCAGGAGTGGCTACGCCGTGTCGATGAGAGCAGACTGAACCGTGAGACTGCCGAGTACTTTTATTGCGCTGCCACTCACGTGTACAGTGAGTTGGGGCTGTTTGTCACTGATTCAATCATAAGTGATAAATACTTCTGGCTCTCTGATTCTTACCACAAGAAATACTACGCCGTTGCCGACACTTCTTCGCCTCTGTACTATCACTGTTGTCTGCCACAACTTATTAACGAGAATAAAATCGATGAGGCGGAGGCACTATGCCGTCGCTGGAAGAGTGAAACCAAGGACGGCAGTCACTATCAAGCTATCATGGCTTACTATATGTCGGAATGTGCGAAAGCACGTGGCGATGACACGCAACGACGCTACTGGCTGGCGGTATCCGCCCTTAACGACTGCCGTAATGCCGTAATGGACCAGGCGTCGCTGTGGAATCTTGCGAGTCTGGTAAGCGAGGAGGGCGACCTGAAGCGTTCGCAGAAATATGTGGAATACTCGTGGATGTGTGCCACGAAGTTCGGCGGTCACACCCGGACATGGCAGGTGTCGCCTGTCATAACATCCATCAACGAGAATTACCGTGAGGAACTCCGCAAGAACAACCGTAATCTCACGCTGTTGTTATATAGTGTGAGCATCATGGTTTTCCTACTGCTATGCTCGTTGGTGTTCGTATATAAAAGGAATCATCAACTGTCGCTGACGCGTAACGAGCTGTCAAAGACTAACGACGTGCTTGCAAAGCTCAACCACCGACTGAACAGTTCTAACGAGATGATGAACCAGGTGAACCGTCAGTTGCACGACTCAAACCGCGTGAAAGACGAGTACATAGCCCGTTTCCTGAGTCTTTGTTCGGAGTATATCGACAAGATGGACGCATACCGGCAGAAGATAAACAGAAGGCTGAAGGCAAATCAGTATAAGGAACTGCTTCACATGACCTCGTCGGATGAGTTGCGCGAGACGGAGACAAAGGCGCTGTTTGCTAATTTCGATGCTGTATTCCTGAAGCTTTATCCTACCTTCGTGGAGAGTTTCAACAGCCTGCTTCAAGCCCAATATCATCAGCAGTTGGGACCAAACAGTGAGCTGACGACCGATATGCGCATGGCGGCGTTGATACGTCTGGGCATCGACGACAGCGCACATATTGCGGAGTTCATGCGTCTGTCGCCCAACACTGTCTATAACTACCGTGCCCGACTGAAGAGCCGCGCGTCGGTGGATAGGGCAGAGTTTGAGGATAGGATAAAGGAAATCGGCATGTAACGCCGGTGCGGAATGAGTGTTTCTCTAAAGACGGTCTTTGTGTATACTAAGAAATGCCGTGAGCCGTAGGTGCATGATTCATCCCGTTCCGCAGTCGCGTTCGGTCCATTGTGTGGCGTGATGATGTGATTGTTTGTTTTACGGGCAGGGCGGAACGTGATAAATCACGCCCCTACGCTGGCGCATTGTGGTTCTTTTACATTTATCGAATTATGATTTCCGCCTTATATAAATGGCGTGACGTGAATCGTAGGGGCGTGATTTATCACGTTCCACCTTAATAATATCATGTTTCGTCCTGATGTAGGTGGTGTGATTTATCCCAAAACGGTCAATAGATTCCACACTGATTTCGTCTGATTGTTGAGCAGATTAGCAGTCTTGTTACCGTTGGCGTAGCGGGCTACGTTAAGGTAATAAGGCTGGTAAGATGCCACACAAGCGGGCGAAAGCAGTAGGAAAGCTCTTGTTCTTTGATAATAAAAAGGCACCGCGGTCTATTGACCGTTTTGGGTTTATCATAGTCGACATCTACAAGTAATGTAAAATAAAAATACTGCGCTTGCAGCAATTTTATTTTACTTTTTTCGATATGTTTTTCTAAAACCGTAGATACTGATTTCAAGAAGCGCCGTTTCTTGGTTCAAAAACCGCCCTTTCTTGCGTCTGAAACCGCCGTTTCTTGACGCTAAAAACGGCGGTTTCAGAACGTGTTGATAATCAAATGATTACAAAGGTTGATTTTCCTCTTTTGCAGAATGTACCATTTTTGTTGCACGCATCCGTTTTTTCGCATAACTGCGAGAGTAATGTAAAGAAAAATCAAGCTGTGGTGTGTTGTTGTGAAAACAACGCTGTTACATCAGACCTATCCAGCGGAGAATGTCGTTGAGGTTGGCTACGACCATGAGCAGCAATAGTAAAGCCATGCCGATGTTTTGTGCTATACCCTGAAACTTCAGGCTTGGTGTCCTGCCGGTGATGACCTCTATGAGCAACATCAGTATGTGTCCGCCGTCGAGCCCCGGTATGGGGATGATGTTCATGAAGGCGAGTATTATGCTCAGGAATGCTGTCATAAGCCAGAATGCGTGCCAGTCCCAGGAAGCAGGAAAGAGATTTCCTATTGTTCCGAAGCCGCCAAGTGACTTAGCTCCCTCGGAAGAGAAGATATACTTCAGGTCGTTCACATAACCGCCGAGGACATTTATTCCGTACATCGTGCCCGCAGGGAAACTCTCTAAGAAGCCATATTGCTTATGTGTCACCTTATATATATTAGCGACATTGCTCATCATCACACCGAAAGTCATGTCCTCCGTAAGTGCTATGTTCGCAGTGTCGGCTGTAGCAGAGCCTTTGTGCTTGAACACAATATCCATTGTCCGCAGGGCAAGCGAGTCCTTTGTCGTCTTAGCATCGGCAAGTCCTTCTTTCAGACGACCGAGCTCATTGTTTATCTCATTCCATGAGTCTATGTTCTTTCCTCCGAGGGCTATTATCCTGTCGCCTGCCTTCATGCCGATTGTCTCGGCAGGTGAGCCCTTCATGACGCTGTCGATGTCGGCAGGGATGAGAGGTCGCACAAACGATGGTGTGCTCTTCATCATGCGCAAAAGGTCGAGGTCGCCGGGTAGGGTAAGGGTCATTGCCTTGCCACTGCGGATAATGTTACACATGTGTGCCTTGGCGATGTCGCGGTAGAGGTCGGCGTTGAAATCCTTGAAATCGCCTAACTCTGTGCTGAGCAGGATATCGCCGTCCTTGAAGCCCAGCGCCTTAGCATCGTCGTTGAACTTCATTCCGTAGGTCATGTCCTTTGTTGCCACGTATGAGTCGCCCCAGGTATAGAGCACCATGGAGTATATGAACAGCGCCAGAATGAAGTTGACCATCACTCCGCCAGCCATCATAAGCAGTCGCTGATAAGCTTTCTTGCTGCGAAACTCCCAAGGCTGCGCAGGCTTCTTTGCGAGGTCGGCAGCCGACTGTGTCTCGTCGACCATGCCGTCTATCTGGCAGTAGCCGCCAATAGGAAGCCAGCCGAGACCATATTCAGTGCCCGCTTCCTCGTTATAGAGTTTGTTGCCGTCCTCGCCGCGCTCGGTGACAAGTGGCTTGCCTATCAGCCTGCGCCACCAGTTGTCGTAGGAGCTCCAGAGGTGGAACTTATAGTTTGCAAAAACATAGAATCGTGATACACGCGTCTTGAACAGTTTGGCGAAGAAGAAATGTCCGCCTTCGTGCAGTGCCACGAGAATCGTTATTGACAGAATGAATTGTAGTGCCTTTATTATGAATACTTCCATATATATAATTGTTTTCTTTATTTTAAAAGTGACTGTGCTATTTGTCGTGCCTCTTTGTCCGACTCGAAATAGTCTTCCTGTGTAGGTGTCTTGATGAATGTTGCCTTTGCCATTGTCGCCTCGATTATCTCTCCCATGTCCAAGAATCCGCATCGATTCTGACGAAAGGCGAGGTTCACCACCTCGTTGGCGGCGTTCATCACACAAGGAATGTTTCCTCCGCGGTTGATAGCCTCGTATGCCATAGCTAAGCAACGGAATTTTTCCATGTCAGGCTCGAAGAACTCCAATGGCTGACGGAAGAGGTCGAGACGAGGACTGTCGATATAAAGTCGCTCCGGGAATGAGAACGCATACTGTATAGGCAGGTGCATATCCGGTATGCCGAGCTGTGCTTTCACACCGCCGTCGCGGAACTGTACCGCAGAGTGTACGATGCTCTGAGGGTGTACGAGCACCTGTATCTTCTCGGCAGGAACGCCGAAGAGCCATTTGGCTTCGATAACCTCGAAGCCTTTGTTCATCATTGACGCCGAGTCGATAGTAATCTTTGCTCCCATGTCCCATGTGGGATGCCGCAGGGCATCGGCTGCCGTGACGGTCGCCATCTGCCCGAGCGAGAACTTACGAAACGGACCGCCTGAGGCAGTGAGGAGTATTTTCTCTATCTCATTGTCACCTTCGCCTACGAGACTCTGGAAGATTGCCGAGTGTTCGGAGTCGACGGGTAGGATTGGGACGTGGTATTCTGCTGCGAGAGCACCTATGAGTTCGCCGGCTACGACGAGTGTCTCCTTGTTGGCAAGGCATATCTTCTTATGTGCCTTGATGGCGTGTATGGTTGGCGAAAGTCCTGCGAATCCGACCATTGCGGTGAGCACCATGTCGATAGGCGATGCTTCTACTACCTGATCGAGAGCCTCTTTGCCTGCATAGATCTTGATGTCGGTCTGGTCGGCGAGCAGCGATTTCAGTTGGTCGTACCTGCTCTCGTCGGCAATGACAACACAGGCGGGACGGAACTTTCGTGCCTGTTCGGCAAGCAGTTCCACACGGGTGTTGGCTGTCAGACAGTATGCCTCGTAGCGTTCGGGGTATTTTTCTATCACGTCGAGAGCCTGAGTTCCTATGGAACCCGTGGAGCCGAGGATGCAAACCTGTTGTTTTCTGATTGCGTTATTCATTTATTTCTGTTAATCCCTCAGGCAAACTCATGGTTATGCGTGAGGAGGTGCTGTCAATATCCTTTATCCATTCTTCTGCCACGGGGATGAGCCTGTCACCCTCAAGACAGAAGAGAATATTGTCGGTAGAATTATCTACTGACTCGATCTTTCCGAGCGATTTGCCTGACTGCTCGTCGATAATCTCGAAACCTACAATCTGTGCGAACGAAAGATTGCCGTCGCCGGCATCGTCGGCAGCAGCGCGCGGGAAGTAGACGAGGCTTCCTGTCAACTGAGAAGCACGCTCCTGACTGTCTATGTCCTCAAACTTTATCAGTGCCGCGTCGTTCGACTTGAAGCGGTATTCCTCAATGAAGAACGGCACGAGAATGCCTTCAATCTCAAGAATGAGATAGTCGCTGTCGACACGGTCGAATACGTCGTCGTCGACCATCATCGTTATCTCTCCGCCAATGCCGTGGGTCTTGCCCATTTTCCCGATGTTGTATACGTCTTCCTTGCGAATCATTCTTACGGAGATTTATGCTCGTGTGATATGTGCTCCAAGGGCGTTGAGACGATGTTCTATGTTCTCGTAGCCGCGGTCAATCTGTGAAATGTTGTCTATGCGCGATGTTCCGTCGGCAGAGAGAGCAGCGATAAGCAATGCTATGCCGGCGCGGATGTCGGGGCTTGCCATGTTTCCTGCACGCAGACGAATGGCACGGTCGTGACCTACTACCACAGCACGGTGTGGGTCGCAGAGTATTATCTGGGCACGCATGTCAATGAGTTTGTCGACAAAGAACAGTCGGCTCTCAAACATCTTCTGATGTATCAGTACCGAACCCTTGGCTTGTGTGGCTACTACGAGCAGTACGGAGATGAGGTCGGGGGTAAGTCCGGGCCAAGGAGCATCGGCGAATGTCATTATCGTGCCGTCAATGAATGAGTCGACGACATAATGCTCCTGACGCGGAATAAAGAGGTCGTCGCCTTCTATATGTATCTCCACTCCCAGTCGGCGGAATGCATCGGGAATGATGCCGAGGTCGGGGATGGACACGTCTTTGATGCGAATGCCGTCGCCAATCATTGCCGCCATGCCGATGAACGAACCGACCTCAATCATGTCTGGCAGTACGCGATGTTCTGCGGAGTGCAGCTGCTTAACGCCATCAATGGTGAGAAGGTTGGATGCTATGCCGCTTATTCGGGCACCCATCTTGTTGAGCAACTTGCACAATTGCTGGATATAAGGCTCGCAGGCGGCATTATATATCGTCGTAGTGCCTTCGGCAAGGACGGCAGCCATGATGATATTCGCTGTTCCGGTGACCGATGCCTCGTCAAGAAGCATATACGTTCCGCGGAGTTTTTCTGCCTTTATGACATAGGTGTTGGTGGTTTCGTCATGCACAAACTCTGCTCCTAAGTTCTTGAAACCAAGGAAATGAGTGTCCAGACGTCGCCTGCCTATCTTGTCGCCTCCGGGTTTTGTCACAGTGGCTTTGCCGAAACGACCAAGCAATGGACCAATCATCATCACACTTCCACGCAGTGAGGCACACTTCATGACGAAGTCTTCGCTCTCAAGATAGGCGAGATTCAGGCTGTCGGCTTGAAAGGTGTAGTCGTTGCTTGAGTGACGGATCACCCTCACACCGATGTCTTTCAGCAGGTTGATAAGGTTGTTGACATCAAGAATATCCGGGATATTGCTGATGCGTACAGCCTCTTGTGTAAGCAGTGTGGCACAGATCACCTGCAAAGCCTCGTTCTTTGCACCCTGTGGAGTGATTGTTCCCTTCAGAGGATGACCGCCTTCGATAATGAATGATCCCATGTTTGGTATTACTTTTTTTTCTTTTTCTTGTTGTTCTCGCGTTCCTCGTTATTCGTCGGCAGAGGCGCGAAATGGAAAGTGTCGAGGTCGAGTTGTATCACACCGTCGGTCAGACGTGCCAGGTCGTTGGCAACCTTCTCGTTGTCGTTCGAGCCGTTGCTCCACTCCGTCAGGCAGAGTTTCATCTTATTGGCAGTAAGTGCTACGAGTGCGTCGCGCTCTTTACCTGCGGGCATTGTCTTGAGTTTCTCGAATATGTCTGCCATGATGTTTCCGTAGTGGCGTACATGTGGATGACGCTGTGAATAGCCTATAGGCTTTGGATGCTGCGAGATGTTATGTGCCTGAGTGATGTCTACGGGGTAGTCGATGTCGAGTTTGAAGTCTGACATGATAGCCACGTGGTCCCATAATTCCTGCATACGGTCGGCACTCCTGCCCTCTTGTGGTGTCATGTGGCACATCGTCTCTACGATAGTTTCAGCGCAATGCAGTCGTTCTTCGCGGTCGGTGATGGTAAGACAGTGGTTGACCATGTTCTTTATCTCACGACCATACTCAGGCATCTGCAGCCTGTCACGTTGTGTATTGTAGTCTAATCCTTTTATTTCCATATGGGTCAGATGAGTTTCTTTGGTTGTGAAGTCTGGAAATCCTTGAGGTAGAACGGCACGAAATATGCCACATCCTCAAACTCCTCTTTGAAGAATCGCTTTGTAGCAAGTGGCGCCATATCTGCTGCGAGCGGTTCTATGCCGTCAATGAAATGGGCATTCGGATGTTTTATTACATCCTTGCATTTCGCTGCTCCGGGTCCGAAGAAGTAGACAGACTTATTGTTGAGAATGTCCTTATAGGAGTTTTCTTCAATGATATCAGCCTGCACATCCCTTACGCTGTTAAGCGCTCTGTCGAAGAACTGAGCGTAAACTTCCATGCGTCGTGCGTCAAGCATAGGGCAGAGGAGTGCATCCTCCTCAATCTTCTCGCCGAGCAGAAGTGGCACACACATAGCCTGCAAGGTAGGGATGGCAATCAGCTTGGCGTCACGACCGTAGCATACACCTTTCGCTGTCGATACTCCGATGCGCAGTCCAGTATAAGAACCGGGACCGCTACTTACTGCTACAGCGTCAAGATGCAGACCGTCATTATCGATGTATGATAGCGCCTGATCAACATAAACTCCGAGTGTCACGGCATGATTAGGTCCGCTGTGTTCCTCTTCGTTCCATATCACATGTCCCTCATCGACGACGGCAACAGAGCATACTTCAGTGCTTGTTTCTATATTTAATATGCATGCCATACTGAAATAATCTTTAATTAATTTGCAAAAGTACTCTTTTTTTCCGCAAAATGTGTACTTTTGCATAAATTTAACAACATAGCAGCATGATATTATCAATGACAGGCTACGGCAAGGCAGTCGTGGCATTTAACGAAAAGAAAATCAATGTCGAGGTGAAATCATTGAATTCAAAGTCTCTCGACATCAGTACTCGCATCGCTCCGCTATATCGTGAGAAGGAAATGGAGCTGCGTCAGAAGATTCAGCAGGTACTTATTCGCGGCAAGGTAGACTTCTCTCTTTGGATAGATAGGGACGCTTCTCTGGATGCAACGCCTATTAATGCCGATACCGTGCGGTTCTATTATGACCAGATAAACCGCATTGCCTATGAGCAGGAAATCTCTTTGCCGATGGACTGGAGCACTCTCTTGCGTCTGCCTGATGTAATGACAAAGCAGGATATTGAGGAACTGTCCGACGAGGAGTGGGCTGTTGTCTGTCAGGTTGTTGACCGGGCACTGCAGGAGCTCGTTGAGTATCGTAGTCAGGAAGGTGCTGCACTTGAGAAGAAATTCAACGAGAAAGTTGATAATATCGAGACGCTTCTCCATGCCATAGACCCTTACGAGAAGGCACGTGTGGAGAAGATTCGTTCGCGTCTGACAGAAAATCTGGCAACAATCAAAGACGTTGACTATGACAAAAACCGTCTCGAACAGGAGCTTATCTATTATATTGAGAAGTTTGACATCAGCGAGGAGAAGCAGCGACTGTCGCATCATCTCAACTATTTCCGTGAGACTATGGCAGAGCAAGAATGCGGTCAGGGCAAGAAACTGGGTTTCATCGCTCAGGAGATGGGGCGTGAGATTAACACCACGGGTAGCAAGTCGAATCAAGCCGAGATGCAGAATATCGTTGTGCAGATGAAGGATGAGCTCGAGCAGATTAAGGAGCAGGTGCTCAATGTGTTGTAACCATGGCAAATATGAAAGGCAAACTGCTGATATTTTCAGCGCCATCGGGTTCAGGCAAGTCCACAATCGTACAGTGGTTGATGAAAGAACATCCGGAACTAAACCTGCATTTCTCTGTCTCGTGTACCACTCGTGCACCGCGAGGAGCCGAGAAACACGGTGTGGAATATTTCTTCCTCACCCCCGACGACTTCCGTAATAAGATTGCCGAAGACGCTTTCGTGGAATACGAGGAGGTCTATACAGACAAATATTACGGTACACTGCGAAGTCAGGTCGACAGACAGACGGCGCGTGGTGAGAACGTCACATTCGATGTCGACGTCAAGGGTGGCTGTAACATCAAGCGCCAATATCGCGACGAGGCGATGAGCATCTTCGTTCTGCCCCCGTCAATCGACGAGTTGCGCCGTCGCCTTGTAGGTCGTGGAACGGACTCTCCGGAGGTTATCGAGCAACGTTTGGCAAAGGCAGAGTACGAGATGTCGTTCGCTCCGCAGTTTGATTATGTCGTAGTAAACGACGACCTCGACAAGGCAAAGGCTGATGTCTATGCGTTGGTAAAGGCTTTCCTTAGTTAGAATGAAGAAGAGAATAGGGCTTTTCGGCGGTACTTTCGACCCCATTCACAAAGGACATGTGGCTTTGGCGGAGCGTTTTCTTGAACATATGCTCCTTGATGAGGTGTGGTTTCTTGTCACTCCGCAGAACCCATGGAAGAAGGACACCAACCTTACAGACGACGCTTTCCGTCTTAGTATGGTGAAGGAGTCGCTGAAGAACCACACACGTCTGATTGCCTCCGACTATGAGTTTAACCTGCCTAAACCCTCGTATACATACCAGACGCTACGTCGTCTTAGAGCGGAATACCCCGATACGGAGTTCATCATACTTATCGGAGCCGATAACTGGGTGAAGTTCGACCACTGGGCAGAGGCAGCCGAGATACTGAAGAATCACCGTCTTGCAGTCTATCCTCGTAAGGAATATGATGTCGATGAGGCTGCCATGCCCGAAGGCGTGACCTTTTTCAATACTGAATTTTATGATGTCAGCAGTACGCAGATACGTGATATGATCAGTCGTGGAGAGAACATCACTGCCCTTGTTCCGGAGGGAGTAGCACCGATGCTCTACGAAAAATACGGAAAGAAAACAATGAAAACGGCTGTCGTCATACTCAATTGGAACGGTGCGAAGATGATGCGTCGCTTCCTCCCTTACGTTGTTCAGCACACGATGAAGGAGGCTGAAGTATGGGTTGTCGATAATGCTTCCACCGACGACTCGCTCGAATTGCTCCGGACAAGTTTTCCTACAGTCAAAACACTCGCTTTTCAGAAGAACTGGGGCTATGCCTATGGCTATAATAAAGCCATTGATACAATCGATGCCGACTATTTCGTGTTGCTCAACAGCGATGTGGAGTGTTCGCCGGGATGGCTTGAGCCACTCGTAAGATGCCTCGACGACAACCCCGATGTGGTGGCTGTTCAGCCGAAACTTCTTCAGGCTTATATGGACACACCGGCAGAGAACATCACGGAATCGACCTTCGAATATGCCGGTGCGGCGGGAGGATTCGTCGATAAATTCGGTTATCCTTATTGTCGTGGACGCCTTTTTGATGTTGTGGAAAAGGACCACGGACAATATGATTCGGCTATAGATATCCATTGGGCTACAGGTGCTTGCCTTGTCGTCCGTGCAGAGGAATACAAGAAGGCAGGCGGGCTTGATGGCCGTTTCTTCGCTCACTGCGAGGAGATAGACCTCTGCTGGCGACTTCGCATTGCAGGATGGCGCATTATGTGCGTCCCCGAGAGCCGTGTCTACCACCTCGGTGGGGGTACGCTGCCACAGGGCAATCCACGCAAGACCTACCTTAACTTCCGCAACAACCTGACGATGATTTACAAGAACATTCCCGAACAACGCCTGAAGAGCGTCATGTGCATACGACGACTGTTGGATTATGTGGCTATGTTGCAGTCGCTGGTTAAGGGCAATCTCGCCGAAGCTAAGGCTATATGGAATGCGCGTCGCGATTTCAGAAACTGGAAACACAGCTTCCAACAAGACAGAACGGACATACAGACTAACCGACGTATGTCAGCCGGCCGTGACCTTGCGCCGCTATCCCTGCTGTGGCAGTTCTTTGCCCTTGGCAGGAAGACATGGGACAAACTCCCGTCAGTAATCATTGTATTGCTAATGCTTTTCAATGCTTTCATTATGCAGGCAGACGACAAGACACGCGGCATCGGTGTATATCCGGGGCGTGTGAGTGATGATTTCTCCGTCTTCACAGAACCGTCCGATGAATATCGTAACATAGCCAAGAACCATGCAGCATACGCTTCTTCGTCGTTCGACCATAACCTCACGGCTCAGTTAGCCACCGATGGATTCATCTCTGGGTCAGAACCACCACGCATACAGGTTTTTGTCAATGGGGTCTTTCCGTCGAAGCGTGAGCGTGAATGGCTTATCGACGGTATTAAATGGACAGCGACGACCCTTGTCGGAGAGCATTCCGAACTGAAACTGCTGTGGTCGGGCATGACAGTAAAGGCTGACAGCGTAGTGCTTAACTACATCGTGGCTTACCATGCCGACAAGGCTACTGAGGGATATTCTGTAAGTATAAGCGACGCCGCACGTGTGTTGTCGTGTGCAAAAGGCGACGGTCTGCCGGGCGAAGCGATGAAATGGCAGATTCCTTCCGACCCGAACAAGCAGTCTGACTGTACCGAGACACTCCCTGCACGAAAGGTAAGTGAGGGGATGAAACTCGATGCTGGCAGTCCGTTGAGCGAACTTCGTATTAGTCTTGACATGCCCGGGGCTGAATATTGGAAGCTTCAGGATATGGACTTTTATTATAAAGGCAAGCGTCTCTATTCCGAAAACCTACCTTCGAGCCTGTTCCGGAGCGCTTGGATGAGTTCCGAAGGGGGTAGACAATGGGTATATGTCGACCTTGGTGCGCGCTCCGAAATAGATAAGGTGCGTCTGTATTGGTTGCAGTTCTCACCGAAAGGCGAGGTGCAGGTGTCTGACGACGCTCAGAACTGGACACGTGTCGCATCCCTTCCTGCTGACGAAAATCTCGCTTACGAACTCAACGCTGTGTCGACATGCCGTTATGTACGTGTACTCGTCGACGGCGCTGACATCCCTTACACACTGTCGGAAATGGAGGTCTATGGTCGTGGCGGTACGGTGGCGCGTCATCATTCCGAGGCTGGCGTCGACGGCAATCTCTGGTTGCTCAATGGCGGCGAATGGTACGTGCAGCGTGCCGACGGCGGCGACAACTGGATTCCTGCCACTGTTCCGGGCACAGTGCTGACGAGTTATGTCAATGCCGGGGCTGTGTCCAATCAAAACTACGATGATAATATCTTCCACACGTCGGAGTCGTTCTTCAATTCCGACTTCGTCTATCGCCGCGAGTTCACGCTACCGGAGACATTCAAGGGGAAGCGTGTTTTCCTCAATCTCGACGGTATCAACTGGAAAGCGCAGGTCGTTCTCAACGGCAAAAAGGTCGGTCGCGTGGAAGGTGCTTTCATGCGTGGGCGCTTCGATGTCAACGATGCACTTGTTGCAGGACGCAACGTTCTCGTCATTGAGATAGAGAAGGTGGCTCACCCAGGCTCTGTGAAGACGAAGAACGCTTACAATACCGACACCAACGGCGGTCTGTTAGGTCTTGACAACCCTACCTTCCATGCCTCCATCGGCTGGGATTGGATCTCTACCGTCCGCGGTCGGAATATCGGAATATGGAATGACGTCTCGCTCACCGCAGAGGATGCCGTGACCCTTGCCGACCCTTTAGTGACGACAACACTCAGCAAGCGAGGCTCGTTGGCTACGCTTTCGCCAAAGGTAATCGTGCACAATAACGTCGGTCGCGAGGTTCGTGGCACGTTGAATGGGTGGATAGGCGATATCACCTTCGCGAAGACAGTGACATTGGATAAAGAAATGGAGGAGGTGGCATTCAGCCCTTCCGACTTCAAACAACTGAACAACCGTAAGATGCGCTTATGGTGGCCCAACGGCTACGGCGAGCCTTATCTCTACGATGCGGGCTTTGCTTTCATTGCCGAGAACGGCGACACATTGTCGACATACCACTTTCTCCAGGGCATACGCGAGATATCATATAAGGACGAAGCCACTCAGTTGAAGTTCTATGTCAACGGACGACGCGTAGTACCGTTGGGTGGCAACTGGGGATTCGCGGAGCATAATCTTAACTATCGTGGCAGAGAATACGACACCGCAGTGCGCTATCATCGCGACATGCACTTCAACATGATTCGCAACTGGGTCGGACAGACCGGCGATAAGGAATTTTATGACGCTTGCGACAAGTATGGTATAATGGTCTGGCAGGACTTCTGGCTTGCCAATCCGTCTGACGGTCCCGACCCCGCCGATGAGGCTATGTTCGTCAGAAACGCAAAGGACTACGTGCATCGCATCCGCCGTCATGCTTCCGTCGTTTTCTATTGCGGACGCAACGAGGGTTATCCTCCGGCTACACTTAACGCTACACTGAAGAAAATCGTCGCCGAGCAACATTCCGACCTCTGTTATATCCCGTCATCGGCTGACGACGGCGTGAGCGGTCACGGTCCGTATTGGGCTATTCCGGCAAAGGAATATTTCGAGAAACAGACGGGCAAGTTCCACACTGAGCGCGGTATGCCTAACATGATGACCTACGAGGGGCTGAAGCGTACGCTCCGTACAGAGCATCTGTGGCCACAAAACGACTTCTGGGGACAGCACGACTACACTATGGCAGGTGCGCAGCGTGGCGCAACATTCAATGAACTTGTCGCACGCTACGGCACTGTTGACTCGGCAGAGAAGTTCACATCGCTGGCGCAGTTTGTCAATTACGACGGCTATCGCGCCATGTTTGAGTCGCAGAATATCTACCGTCAGGGACTGCTCATCTGGATGAGTCATGCCTGCTGGCCATCGATGACATGGCAGTGCTACGATTATTATTTCGAGCCAACTGCGGCTTACTTCGCTTGCAAGAAGGCGTGCGAACTGCTACACATACAGTATAACGCCTCCACGTCGCGTCCCGAGGTGGTGAACCTCGGCATTGGCGACCGCCGTAAACTCAAGGCAGAGGTGTGCGCATACGACATCAACGGCGGTCTGTTGAAGAGGACCGTCGAGAAAGTCGACGCCCTTAACGATGCGACGCTCGACCTGAATGCTGTCGATACCGACGGCGTCGCCCTGCTTCGTATGCGCCTTATTGAGAAGAAGGACGTACTGTCAGAGAACACATACCTGCTTGATGCTTCCGCTCTCGGCACTGTCGATCCTGTCACTCTCAATCCTAAGGTGCTTGTCGGCAACGGCAATATGACAGTAACAATCGACGCTCCTGCCGGCGCTCCTGCATACATGGTTAGGCTGAACCTGCTCGACGGCAGCGGTGAGCAGATACTCCCCGTCATATACGAGGATAACTATTTCCACCTACTGCCGGGCGAGAGACGCACGCTGAACATATCGTGGCTTGCCGAGGATCAACACGCTGAAGGTGTGCAATTGGAGGTCGCCGGGTTCAACGCACGAAAAATAACAATAAAATAAAACAACGCATTATGTATACAGCAGATTCACACATTACTAACCTCGACGAGGTGAAAGCCTTCTTCAGCCATGTCGTTTCCCTTATCGGCGATGAGTGGCATCCTGACGATAAATACTCTTTCTATCTCGACGTAAAGACGAAAGAACCGGTTTTCACTACAGACCAACAAGCACTCTACGATCGCCTGCAGGCAGAATGCTTCGCTGTCTGCGAGGCTGCCGACGAGGACATCTATGACCTCGGCTGGGAAGTGATAGAAAAGAAGATGAAACTATAGTGTAAAAATATTTCCGTTTGCATCAACAAGCTGAAAACTGCGAACATCAAAAAAAGCGTCCTTCTAACTGATTATATTTCAACGAGTTACAAGGAACGCCTTTTCTTTGTTCAAGAACCGCCGTTTCTTGCCTCTAAAACCATCGTTTCTTGCGCCTGAAACCGCCGCTTCTTGAACCTGAAACCGCCGGTTTTAGAAAAGCATAAAATCGCTGTAAAAATATTTCCGATGCGTTTTCCCCGAATAGTATTGTGAATACTATTTTTTAGAATCTATCTTTGGTATATTGAAAAATTAGGTGTATTTTTGTACGCATAATATATAATAAGGTCAAATCGTGCCTGATAGCCCTGTGTGCTGTAGTGTGCATAAGTACGATGCTGATGAAGACATTAGATAGAATACTCCGATTTTTAGGACAGCTTTCTGAGCCTCTAAGGCAGAACGCCATGTTTGCCGTGATGATGTATCTGCTCGGTTGTGTCACGGCATGGCTCACCATTCCTGATGTCCGCGGTGCTCATCTCTATGAAAACCTCTACGCGGAACTCTTCTTCGACATCATGCTGCTCTGCCTCCTGCTCCGTATTATTCCACGGAAGATACGCGGACTCTTCCGGGCACTGTTGTATGTAGTGCTCTATGGCTTGGCGCTGGTGGACGTATATTGCTTCGTCGCCTACGACACCACGCTCACTCCGACCGTTATGATGCTCCTTGCCGAGACCGACAGCAACGAGGCGCGGGAATTTGCATCTACGCTTTTATCGCCCGATATCATCGTCGGTAAGGTGGGCTGGATACTGCTTATTATCCTCTCTCACATTGCAATCACCGTCGTCCGCCGCCTGTTGTCAAGACGATTTGTGGGCGTATCGCTCGTGCCCGACGTGGCGAAATACTGGCGTGCCCTGCTCGGCATAGCCTGTCTGGCGGCTTTCGTGTGGTGTGGTGTGCTCTCATGGTCGAACAAGCAAGGCGTTTATCGGTTGATGACGGCAGCGAACATCGGCGAGATAGAGCATATTCTCACCGAAAAGGACCACGGCATGATGTATCAGCCGCCATACCGTATGGCGTTCAGTATCTACGCCAACTCGCTCACCGCACAGCAGATAAAGAAACTGCAGGCGGCAGTAGGACATATTAAGGTCGACTCATGCTCATATACAGTGCCTGATATTGTGCTGATCATAGGCGAGAGCTATTCGCGTCATCACTCTCAGCAGTATGGCTACTGGCAACCGACGACGCCGCGACAAGTGGAATTAGAGAAGACAGGACGCCTCGTTAAGTTCACCGATGTTGTGTGCCCGTGGAACCTCACCAGTTTTGTTTTCAAGCATATTTTCTCCACCTATACCGTCGGCGACAAGGGCGAGTGGTGCGACTATCCTCTCTTTCCGGAGCTGTTCAAGGCTGCCGGCTACCACGTGACATTCCTCACAAATCAGTTTCTTCCTAAGGCGAAGGAGGCTGTCTACGATTTCTCCGGCGGATTCTTTCTCAACGACCCGGTGCTGTCAAAGGCACAGTTCGACAGTCGTAACACAAAGAGATATCAGTTTGACGAGAGCCTGCTCGACGAATACGCACGGCTGAAAAAGGAAGAGAAAGCATATAACCTTACGATCTTCCACCTCATTGGTCAGCATGTTCTGTACCGTCAGCGGTCGCCAAACGACAGAAAGAAGTTCATGGGCGACGAGTATAAGGACAGGAAACCACATCTCAACGCCCGTGAGCGCAAGATTCTTGCCGACTATGACAATTCGCTGCTGTATAACGACTCTGTCGTCGTAGAGATTACACGCCGTTTCGATAATCGCGACGCGATAGTCATCTATGTGCCGGATCATGGCGAGGAATGCTTCGAGGGCGACCTGCATTTCTATTGCCGTATGCACTCCACGGAGATAACACCGAGGCTCGCGCACGCAGAGTTCGACATCCCGTTCTGGATATACTGCACTCCGGAGTTCATCAGACGCCACAACGATATATATGCGCAGATAGTGGATGCTAAGGACCGGCGTTATATGACTGACGCGCTGCCGCACATGCTGCTGTATCTGGCGGGCATACACTCGAAGGACTACAAGGAGGAGCACAACATCCTGTCGCCTCGATATAATGAGAAGCGCAAGCGAATACTAAAGAATACAACCGACTATGACACTTTATAAAGGAGGGTTATCACGTGCGGAATGTTCTGCCATGCGTGGTGTTGCCATACTTGGCATCGTGCTGCACAACTACAGTCACTGGTTGAAAATGGCGGTGAAGGAGAACGAATACACCTTCACGCAGTCAAATGCCGACGGGATATGGAACGCCATAACGAACGTTTCATGGCATCTGCCCATTCATCTGCTTTCGTTTTTCGGTCATTATGGTGTGCCGGTATTTCTGTTTCTCAGTGCCTATGGACTGACGTTGAAGTATGAAGCACCGCAGGAACGCCCGCAGGAATCGGCGTGGGAGTTCATAAGAAAGCATTTCGCAAAGCTGTTCATGATGATGATCTACGGTTTTGCGCTGTTCCTTATGGTCGACAGAATCGTCGACGGACCGCATAAATATCATATGATGGATATCGTAGGACAGCTCGGTTTGTTCAATAACTTCCTGCCCGATCCCGACCATGTTATATGGCCCGGACCGTATTGGTTCTTCGGATTGATGATGCAGCTGTATATAGTCTATCGTCTGCTTCTTTACCGCCGTCACTGGGGAATAACCGTCGGGCTTATGGCAGTGTGCTTCCTGTTGCAGTGCTTCTGCGACCCACAAGGCGATGCGCTCAACCGTCTGCGTTATAATTTCGTCGGCGGAATGCTGCCGTTCGCCATGGGACTGCTTTATGCACGCTACGAACGCGGTCTGAAACATTGGCAGTATGCACTGCTGGCAGTGGTCAGTCTGTTGCTTATTGTCGGCTGGAGCATGGAATATCAGGCATGGTTCTGGGTGCCAGCCGCGGTGTGTGTCTTCGCTGTGGCAATGGTTAAGATAACGCCGAAGAGAATAAATGACATACTCGTATGGGTGGGCGGAATATCATCGGCGATGTTTGTGTGCCACCCAATAACGCGAAAGATATTCATCACTATAAGCCGACATGGCGATATATACACAGGGCTGCTCATGTATATCGTAGCCACTATAGTGCTGTCGATGCTGTTCAAACGTATTACAAAATGAAGATACCGGGCATAGAACTGAATCATATAAGCCGTTTCCGCGATGAACACATGGGAGTGGCGATACTGATAATAATACTCTTTCATGTGGCTCTTCCGCGCAGCGACGCCTTTTTCGGACTTCGCAGGGTAGGGAATATCGGTGTAGATATATTCCTTTTTCTCAGTGGTGTCGGCTTATGGTTCTCATGGGCGAAGAGCAATGCCCCGACATTCCTTAGCCGCTGGTGGCAGTTCTACAGGCGTCGTCTCCTCAGAGTCTATCCCACGTGGCTCGTGATAGCATGTCTGTATTACATTCCGCGCTATCATCACGGCATGGAACTGTGGGCTGATGGGCATGGACTCATTGACCTTATGGGCGATATTCTCATCAATTGGGACTTCTGGTTGCACGACGAACTGACGTTCTGGTATATACCCGCTGTGATGATGCTTTATCTTTTTGCACCGCCGTTTATGGTGCTCATACAGCGTCAGCCCGTATATCGCTGGCTTGTGGCGCTAATGATTGTATGGACGGTGGCAGTGCAATGGGTAGCACCAATACACGATGCCGTCGGACATATAGAGATATTCTGGAGCCGTATGCCTATATTCTTCCTCGGTATAAGCATGGGGCAGATGGTGCGCGAGAAGCAGACAATAGACGGCTCGGCTGTGTGGCTGGTGCTGATAATGTTCGCCTTGACACTCATGACGAGCATCTATCTCGAACAGAATCTTTACAGACGGTTCCCGCTGTTCATTGAGAGACTTCTGTATATACCACTTGCAGTGACGACATTAATTATATTCAATTATATATGGAACGCCACACCGCGATGGTTAAACGCTGCATTTACATGGATAGGAACACTTTCGCTTGAGACATATCTCATCCACGCCAACTTCGTGCTGTGGCGTGTGGAGCATTATCATCTTGGCTACTGGCGGACGTTTCTTATAACTTTGATGATATCCCTGCCGCTGGCTTACGTGTTGCATAGGCTGATTGGCGCACTGACAGACAGACTGAAATAAGAATGAACACAATGAAGAATATACTCAAACTCATACGACCTCACCATTGGGCAAAGAACATGTTTATCTTTATGCCGGTGTTTTTCGGTGGTGCGCTGACCGATATGACGGCTTTGCGGAATAGTGTTATTGCTTTCTTTGCCTACAGCTTCGCGGCGTCTTCGATATATTGCTATAACGATATCGTTGATTTGGACGACGACCGACGTCACCCGGAGAAAAGTAAACGACCGATAGCATCAGGTGCGGTGTCTGTGGCTATGGCTTATTACCTTATGGCTGCCATGGTGCTGTTGTCGGCAGTAATGGTCGCTTTGCTTGGCGACAACTGTCGGATGCTGGCATTGGTGGTGGTAGGATATTACATACTCGACCTCTTCTACTGCCGTCTGCTGAAACGTTTTGCCGTTGTTGATGTCTTCGTTCTTGCCTTCGGCTTTGTTCTTAGAATCCTTGCTGGCAGTGCTGCGACAGGCATTGTAGCCAGTCATTGGCTGGTTATGATGACGTTCCTCCTCACTTTGCTGCTGTCGTTTGCCAAGCGGCGCGATGATGTAGTGAAGATGGAAATGACAGGTCTTGCCCCACGTCATAATACGAAGCGCTACAATATGGTGTTTGTGAATCAGGCTATAACGATAACAGGAGCCGTGACGGTGATATGCTATATAATGTATACGATCTCACCGGAGGTGACAGGACGTACTAATTTCAAGTATGTGTATCTTACAACAATCCTCGTGTTGCTTGGACTGATGCGCTACATACAACTCACATCCGTCGACGGGAAGTCGGGCGACCCTACGAAACTCCTTTATAAAGACCGCTTTCTGCAGATTGTAATCGCCCTTTGGCTGTTGGCATACTTCATTATTATCTACGTGCTTTGATGAGAACAATTATTGCATCCGACTTCGACGGTACGCTCACCTCACGCGACACACTGGTGGAGTTCATCCGTTTCGCCAAGGGCAATGTGCGCTGCTTTTTGGGATTCCTGATATATTCGCCACTGATAATGCTGCTTATGTTGAGGCTATATCCTAACTATAAGAGCAAGCAGAAACTCTTCTCTTATTTCTTCCGCGGCATGAGCATCGATGAGTTCAACCGCCTCGGTGTAGAGTTTGCGGCTTCCAACCGACATCTGCTGCGCCCCGGTGGACAGGAGATGATAAGGAATGCTCAGGCAGAAGGGACGGAAGTGGTGATTGTCAGCGCGAGCATCGACAACTGGGTACAGCCGTTTTTCCCCGGCATGACGGTGATAGGCACACAGATAGAAGTCGTCGACGGACATCTGACGGGACGCTTCCTTTCGCGCAACTGCTACGGACAAGAGAAGGTGGAGCGCCTTTTGAAACTTTATCCTGACCGAGCGAACTATTATCTCATTGCTTACGGCGACAGCAGTGGCGACCGTCGATTGCTGGAATTTGCCGATGAGAGTCACTATAAACCATTCCGACAATGAATAATCCGCTGCGTATATTCAAAATAAAGAAAGAGGAACGATGGCTGATGCTCTTCGTTCTCGTGTTCCTTACAGGTCTGCACGCGCTGCTGATATGTAAGTACTACGACCTGTTCACGCCCATAAAGCGCTTCTACTGGCCGTTGTTCATCCACAATTTCCGTGTGTCGGGTTTCGATCCTATCACCTATAGTATCGTGTCAGACTGGTCGGCAGGATATAATGTTTACCGTCATCCATTGCTTGCTTTCTTCATTTATCCGGCGTATCTGCTTAACCAGGTGCTCATATCTCTGACCGGACAGAACTGTGCTATCTTCGTTGTCGCGGCAATGCAACTGTTCTGGGGTTTCTACGCCATGCTGTTTTTCTACCGTATAGTGCGTGAGGTGATTGGCGTGAGCCGTAGCGCGGCGACCATTCTGACGGTGTTCTTCCTTTCGTTTGCTTACGTGATGCTGTCGTGCATGGTGCCCGACCATTTTGTCATTTCGATGATGCTTCTTTTGCTTGCGCTCTATATCTCGGGCAGAAGACTGCAGTCAGGCAGGAAGTTCGCTATATGGCAGACAGTGCTCTACTTCTTTCTCACTGCCGGCGTGTCGCTGAACAACGGTCTGAAAATATTTCTCGCCAGCCTGTTTGTCAACGGAAAGTCATTCTTCCGCCCTTCGAATATTCTTATCGGTGTGCTCTTTCCGGCAGCAATGATTTGGGGATTCAGCCGTTGGGAGTATCGTGTCTTTGTGTGGCCGCAGGAGACACAACGCCATACAGTCAATGCCCAACGGAAAGCGAAAAAGCAGAAGAAGGCTCTCGAGATGCTGGCTGCACAGGCGCGGGAGGATTCTCTGCTCCGTGAAAAAGGCGATACGCTGACGTTACTGGCACGGCAAGCGGCACGTAAAGCCGATGAGCATAAGAAAGCAGAGGAACAGAAGAGGCGTGGACCACGGCAGGGCGCACCTATAGCCAACAGCGGGTTCGCGCGATGGACAGACATCACATCATCGCGTTGGGATGCGATAGTTGAGAATCTGCTGGGCGAGTCCATACAGCTGCATCAGAGTTATCTTCTCGGCGACGTGATGCGCTCGCGTCCTATGGTGGTGCGTTATAAGTGTCCGTTGGCTTATGTTGTCGAGGGATTCATTGTCTTACTGTTCCTTGCAGGTATATGGATGGGCAGGAGAAACCGATTCCTGTGGCTCGTGATGAGTGTCTTCGGCATGGATGTCGCCTTACATGTCGGACTGGGATTCGGCATTAACGAGGTATACATCATGTCGGCGCATTGGATTTATGCCATACCTGTTGCCATAGCCTACCTGCTTAGAGAACCCATGTCAAAACGAGTACGATGGCTTATGATGAGCATTGCCGTCGTGGCATTATACCTTTTTATATATAATACAGCATTGACAGCAGGTTATCTGCTATGAGAAAATTGTCAGACGTAAAGCCTTTGTTGCCGGGGAGGCGTTACCTCCGTACATGCGCAACTTACACATTTGTGACTTTGCTACCATAACCTGCTATCCACTGACGCAGCGGCATTAAAGGCTATTACATGCTGCGCCATCCTTTATCTCACATTCCAACCACCTATGCAGACATTCATATAAACGCAGACACGAACCTCTGCGTTTACTTCTGTTTTTCGTTTCTCCGGTCGTGTCTCATTGTCTTTCAATGCAAAAAACACACCTCGTTATCTTGGATTTCTACATGTTTTTCATTATATTTGCATTATAAAAACTAAACCTATAACTAACATTAAAATGAAAAAACTATTCTTCTCTTTCCTTCTTCTCATCAATTCATTTGTTGGTAGCGCCGCAGAGATACAGCTCGCTGACCCTACCATATACTATGATGAAGGCGTTTATTATCTCACCGGCACACTCATGGGCAATGGTTTCCGTATGTATCAGTCGACCGACCTTGTGCATTGGACTCTTTGCGGTAATGCTTCTGAGGGTCTGGCGCTACATAAGAACGACGTGTTCGGCGACAAATGGTTCTGGGCGCCGCAGATTTTCAAGTACGACGGCGTCTATTACATGGCATACACAGCCAACGAACTAATCGCCATTGCCAAGAGCGACAGTCCGATAGGACCCTTTAAGATGGACAAAAAGGTGGAGCTTCCGCACGACACGAGGCAGATTGATCCATACGTATTCATCGACGACGACGGTAAGATATATCTCTACTATGTGCGTTTTTCCGGCGGAAATACACTGTATGTCAGCGAACTCACCGACGACTTCTCGTCATTCAAGCCCAACACTCTGAAGAAATGCTTCGGTGCGGAACTCCCTTGGGAGAAACGAAAAGCAACCGTCACGGAAGGACCGGCGATGTTTAAAGACGGAGGATATTACTACCTCATATACTCTGCCAACGACTATGAAAGCCCCGATTATGCCGTGGGATATGCTTATTCGACCAGTCCCACCGGACCGTGGACAAAGCTTGACCACCCGTTTCTATCGCGCCACAGCATAGGAATCAACGGCACGGGGCATGGCGACATGTTCCACGATGAACAGGGACAGTGGTATTACGTGTTCCATGTGCATGCAAGCAACTCACAGGTGCAGACCCGCCGCACGGCTATTGTGCCGATAACTGTCACTGACGACCCTGAGAATAAGTTCATCCCGCAGGTCGACCGCTTTTTTATTCTCACTGATGATGCTCCTGCCGGGGCAGGTATGCCTGAAGCAAAGACATTCATTAATGCCGGCGGAATAAACTATTCGCTCAGTCAAGGCGCAAATCGCTACATGCAGGTAGAGTGTAAGGACGTGATGAATTTCGGAGGCTATGAGGGTGAACTCGTCATTCCTGAAACCGTAGAGTACGACGGAACGGACTATCCGGTGAAAAGAATTGGCAAAGGAGCCTTCTATAACTGTCGTAAATTGCAGAAGGTCACACTGCCGAATGGCATCATACAGATTGGTACAGGAGCCTTTGAGTCAAGCTGAATAAGAAGCGTCTCATTGCCTGAAACGGTGACGCAACTGGGTTATCAAGCTTTCAAGGACTGTACGAACCAACCGTAGGGACGTGATTTATCACGTTCCGCCTCGCACGGAAAACAAGCGCGTCAGCCGTAGGGGCATGATTTATCACATTACGCCTCCCTCCGTTAAAACAAATTATTGGTGTCCGGTAAAAACTGAATGAAAGTTCTGCAAGCCTTTATGTATCGGCATTTGCCAGACGGCGAAGGGGCGTGATTTATCACGTTCCGCAATATTTAAGGAACAAATAGCTCGCGCAATGGACTCTGCGCTGAGGCGGAACGTCAGCACATCTGCTCAACAATCGAACAAAATCAGTCAAGGAGTCTAATGAC